>JAABSK010000039.1 GCA_011390435.1 Desulfobacteraceae bacterium
GCTGAAACTCAATGTAAGTGAAGATGACATTAAAAAAAATCCCAACGACAACTCCAAAAAGCCAATATGTTTTTGCCAAGGAGACTTCACCATACCACAAGTCTTTAATTAGGTACATTTTTCCTCCTGACTTGCATAATGCCCGAGATGAGCGGTCTGAAGCATAACGAGGGTAGATGCAGTCTGTCCCGGTTGTTATGCTTTGGACGCTCTATCGATTTGTTCTGGCAGCGCGAATCAGCGCGCCGCCAGAGCAAATCGGTGGAGCATTCGGTCATCTCGGGCATTCCGGCGGCGCGCAGCGCCGCCGGAACATAGATTATACGTCATGACATCATTGTCTATCTTTTTATATTCATATCTGTCCATATTTTAAACCTTGTTGAAATGTCAAGAAAAATTATTTATAAAAGACTATAAATCATGACGCATATTCAATATATTTTGGTCACAGATGATGATGAAAAACACATTTGAAATTTTTTTTATGAAAAATTGTGTCCCAAAGGACAAAATCAAATTTTATGTACTCTGGTTGAATAAATTTATCGCCTTCTATTCTGGAAGTCTTGACCATGTCTCTAATAAAGACATTGATCTGTTTCTGAATCAATTGAAAAATGATGGGTACGCTGCCTGGCAAATCGATCAGGCCCGGAATGCCGTAATTCTGTATATTGAAAAATATTGCGGCAAAACAATTGTATCTGATTTCCAGTCTGAAAAGGGAACCAGCGTCAGCTCAGCCATTGCTACATGGCAGCAGGCAAAAGAACGGTTCACAGAACTGATCAGACTCAGACACTACGCATACAATACTGAAAAAACGTATCAGGAGTGGATCAGAAGATTTCTTTTGTATACTGAACTGGACACTCCACAACAGGCATCACCGGAGCATGTGAAACAATTTTTGACCTATCTTGCTGCTGAAAGAAAGGTCACGGCTTCAACTCAGAACCAGGCTTTCAATGCCTTGCTTTTCCTTTTCCGTGACGTCCTTGGTATTGAATTCGGTGATTTTCGAAACACAATCAGAGCAAAGAAAAGCCAAAGAGTTCCGGTTGTTTTAACCACCAGGGAAATCAAAGCTGTTTTTGCGCATATCAAAGGGGAAATGGAACTTGCGTTGACCTTGATTTATGCAAGCGGAATCAGGGTGACCGAATGCGTAAGGCTTCGTGTCCAGGATCTGGATTTTGGAAACCATTCCCTGATTGTCCGGTCTGGAAAAGGCGACAAGGATCGGGTGACATTGTTGCCTCAATTTTTGCATGAACCGTTAAAAGTACATCTTGAAAACGTAAAGGCGATTCATGAAAACGACCTGAAGCTTGGCCATGGGGCGGTTTACCTGCCCGACGCACTGGAAAAAAAATACCCCCGGGCCAATAAAGAATGGGGCTGGCAATATGTTTTTCCCGCAGCCGCTCTGGCCATTGATCCGAGAAGCGGCATTATCAGAAGACATCATGTGGGTCAGCAGACGTTGCAGCGGGCCATGAGACATGCGGTGATTCAGGCAGGATTAACCAAAAAAGCATCGGTTCATACGCTGCGCCATTCTTTTGCCACTCATCTTTTGCAGTCTGGCTATGATATCCGGACCATACAGGATCTGCTGGGGCACAAGGATGTCTCAACAACAATGATTTATACCCATGTTGTTAAAAACGGCCCCCATGGCGTCAAAAGCCCTGCTGAAATTTTGAGAAAATGAGTGGGTCAGATCATTCATTCACTCAATGGGTCACAAACTGCCAGAGTGCCAGCCACAATGGCATGGCAATGATGCATATGAGGTATTGCACCAGCATCATGCTGCCGATGGACTGACTGTCGCCGCCATAGCTTTTGACAATGAGGATCAGATTGGTGGCGGGCGGGGCTGAGGCCTGGATGATCAGCAGGCTGCACAGCAGCGGCATGGTATGGTACAATTGTGTGGAATACAGTGCTGCAAAGACCATCAGCGGCAGGATGCCGAATTTGACGGCTGCCACAACCAGAATATCGCGCCCTGCCGGCATGTCTGTGAATGAGATCGTACTGAGGGTTGCCCCTAAAATAAAGACTGCCAGGGGAACGGTGGCAGACCCGAGAAGATTCACCGGCCCCATGATGACCGTCGGCAGGGATGACGACAATCCTGAAAAAACCAGAACAAGGGATGTAAGCGTTGCCACAAGCGGCGGGCTGATAAAATCCTGCCACTGGATGCGGGTGTTTTTTCCTCCGCTGATCAACACCTTGCCGACACTCCACATCAGGGGTGTCAATCCCATGGTCAGTAAAAACGCGTACAGGGCAAAGAGGTCAAATTGATCCGGGTAAAGAATCTGGCCGATGGGAAGCACAATATAGATGGAGTTCTGCATGCTGGCCAGGGGCAGAAGCGGTTTTCCAGATGGCTTGAATCCAAATAAAAGTGCGGCAAACCCCATGCCGGAGAGTACAAGAAAAAGCCCTGTCAGCGGCAGGGCCCACCAGAATCCAAGGCTTTGCGGATCAAACCGGGCCAGGGTTTTAGAGAGGATCAGGCAGGGCAGAAACACATTGACGGTAATCACGGAAAGGCTGTGTACCTGTTCTTTTGAAACACTGTTTTTTCGAATCAGAATGCCGGCTGCAACCGCAATGAGAAGCAGTTGAAAAACAGCGTTGAATGTGGTCTGGGCGGTGGTAAGGAACATCGTCTAAAACCAGCGCTTCCGCTTGAAATACAGAAACATCCCCGTGCCCAGCAGAATCAGGACACCCCAGAAAATAAAATAGCTGTATTTATAGCGCAGCTCAGGCAGGTATTCAAAATTGGTACCGTAAATGCCTGCAATAAACGTCAGGGGAATAAAAATGGCGGCAAAAAGGGTCAGCACCTTCATGATATCATTCATTTTGTTGGCCACCACGGAATTGTAGATATTCAGCTGATCCGTCAACAGATCCCGGTAGGTGTCAATCGCCTCTGCGGTCTGGTTCATCAGGTCCTGGAGGTCATTGAAAAACGGAAGGGTTTTTTCATCCAGCAGACTGCTCTCAAGCCGGACAAGTTCGAAAACCGCCTCTCTGGCCGGACGGATCGATTTTCTCAAATAATTGATCTCCCGCTTGAACAGGTTGATCTTTTCCATGACCAGGTCGTCATGACCGGCCAGGATCTCTTCTTCAAGGTCTTCTATTTTTTCTCCGATCCGTTCAATGATGTGCATATAGTTGTCCACAACCGTGTCCATCAGGGCATAGGCCAGATAATCCGGCCCGGACATACGGATCCGGCCGGTCAGCCGCTGAAGTCGTTCTCTGACCGGCTCAAAAACATCCCCTGGCCGCTCCTGAAAGGTGAGCAGAAAATGTTCTCCCAGAACAATGCTCAACTGCTCGTTGGAAACCGTATCCGTTTCGGCATCAAAGCGGATCATCTTTAACGCGATATAGATATAGGTATCAAACACCTCTATTTTCGGCCGCTGGCCGGTGTTCAGAATATCTTCCACCACCAGCGGATGAAGGTCAAACGCTTTTCCGATGTCACCGATCATGTCGACATCGTGCAGACCATTGATGTTCAGCCAGGAGACAGAACCACCCTGCTTGAGCCGGGCCAGGTCCCTGGTGCCCTCTGGTTTCTGGTCCGTCAGCAGAACCGGTGTGTAATCGATGAGCCGAAGCTCAACCGCATCCATTTTCCGGGCGCCGATAAAAATCAGCGCGCCCGGGCTCTGTCCCTTGCTTTTTTCACGGCTTTTTAAAAATCGTGCCATTGCATGATATCCTTTCAGAAAAGGTGATCCGGCATCACCAGCTGATGTTTTTTGATCCGGTACCGAAGCGTGTTCCGTGAGATTCCCAGCTGCCGTGCAGATTTGGATATATTCCATCCACAGGCAGTCAGCACGCTTTCGATCATCTGTTTTTCACTGGTCAGAAGGTCTGTCTTCTGTTCCGGTGCCCCCTGCTGTCCGGAAGGCTCCCTGTTGATCAACGGGTCCACCATCTTCCGGGTGATTTTCCCCCCTTCTGCCACCAGCACCACCCGCTCCAGCACATTTTTCAGTTCCCGCACATTGCCGGGCCAGTCATGACAGGTCAACGCCTCCAGCGCCTCAATCTGCATTCTGGGAACAGGGCGGTCAAAGACCCGGCAGATCCGGGACAACAGATGATCGGTCAGTTCAGGGATATCTCCTGGCCGTTCATTGAGCAACGGCATTTTGATCTCATAGGTATTGAGGCGGAAAAACAGATCTGACCGGAATTTTTTATCAGTGACCATCTGCTGAATATTCTGATTGGTTGCAGAAACAATCTTGATCTCCACCTGTTTTTTATGACCGGCCCCGACAGGCGTGACAACCTTGTCCTCAACCGCATGAAGCAGTTTTGCCTGCAGTCCGTAGGGCAGATCCCCGATCTCATCTAAAAACAGGATACCTGTATCTGCCTGTTCAAACAACCCAATTTTATTTTCAAACGCACCGGTAAACGCCCCTTTAACATGTCCGAACAGTTCAGACTCCATCAGTTCCCGTGGAATGGCTGCGCAGTTGACCCGCACAAACGGGGCATTCTTGCGGGCGGACAATGCATGAATAGTCCGTGCCGCCAGCTCTTTTCCCGTTCCGGAAGCTCCGGTGATCAAAACAGAGGTATTGGTTTGCGCCACCAGTGCCAGCTCTTTTTTCACGGCATTCATCTGCCGGGAGCTGCCGATCAGCAGGGGCGGTTCTGTTATACCATCAGACGGTTCATTCTGCTGTTTTCTTCTGAGCCGCTCCTGAAGCGCTCTTTTGACTTTTTCAACAATGGCGTCATTGTCCACCGGCTTGGTAATATAATCAAACGCTCCCTGGCGCATGGCATCCACTGCTGTGGGAATTGTGCCAAAGGCTGTGAGAATCAGCACCGGGACTCCAGGGTCTGTCTGTCTTCCAAATGCCAGCACTGCCATGCCGTCTGCCTTTGGCATCTTTAAATCCGTAATCACCAGGTCCGGGTGGAACCCGGCCCACTTCTGCATCCCCGCTTCCCCGTCTGCTGCAGTTTCAACACGGTAACTGTTTGATTCAAGCACCAGCTCCAGCACCCGTCTCATGCGGGGCTCATCCTCAATGATCAATATTCGATCCGGCATGCAACGCCTCCTTTCCCGGTTCCAGAACTGTCATGGGATCAACCGGCAGGCTGATCAGCACACACAATCCACCGGCCGGTCTGTTTTCCAGGCAGATTGTTCCATGATGGGCCTGAACAATCTGGCGGCAGACTGAAAGTCCGATGCCCATGCCTTTTTCCTTGGTGGTGAAGAACTGCCGGAAGGCATTGTCCAGATCTGCGGCATCAATCCCGGAGCCGGTATCACAAATCTGGATGGACAGGGTGGCTTTTTCTGTCGCACTGATTGAAATGTCAATTTCACCCCCTTCAGGCATGGCATCTTCACTGTTGATAATACAATTGAGGAACACCTGCTGCAGCTGCCTGGAGTCTGCTGAAATCAGCGGAAGGTCCCGGTCACAGTCCAGGTGAATGGCAATGTTTCGGCTGTGATTGCCAGACTGTGTCCAATGGCTGATCAGTTCCGTGGCAACTATTTTCAAATCGATCTTTTCAAGGCTGGGCGCCTGATATTTTGCCAGTCCCATCATGTTATTGACAACCGATTCAAGATGATCCACCTCTCCAATAATAAAATCAAACAATTCGGTTCCAGCGTTGATATCCCCCTGGTTGCGCTTCAGATACTGTGCAGAACTTCGAATAATGCTCAAGGGATTTTTGATTTCATGGGCCAGCACGGTGGACATCTCCCCCAGAGCAGCCATTTTTTCAGACTGCACCACCTTGCTGAACATTTTCTCCACCTGCTGTTTGCTTTCCAGCAGCGATTCATAGTGCAGGCTGTTTTCCAGGGCCAGTCCCACCTGGCTGGAAATGGTTGAAAAAAAACGGGTATCCCTCCGGGTGTATGGCCGGCCATCTTTGCGCCTGCCCAGGAGCAGAAACCCGGAAAGACCGACGCCGCCTCTAAGGGCAAAGATCAATTCAGGGTCATGGGATTGAAACACGGAGACTTCTGCTGCCAGCTCAGGCATCTCAATGGCCTGGCTGAAAAACAGAAAATCACTGGTTTCCGACAACTGTTTTTTCAAGGCATCAAATGTTAAATCCATGGCGTTCAGCTGTGCCATATCCGGATAAAACCGGGTGCCTGAAGCATTGCACACCACAAGCTGGACATGCTGAATGTGAAACTGTTCCGGGATCTGCCGGGTCAGAATCCGTATCAAGTCCTGGAAATGAATGGTGGCACCCAGCTCCCGTGTCAATGCCGGTATCAGCTCTTCACGATAGAGCGCTCCCGGCAGGAATACCTGGTCCAGAATCCATGAGATGGCCCGGGTAAGCGGACCAAACAACAGGGCAATGGCAATGATGTAAATTAAAAACAGCTCTTCGGCAAAGACCCCCCTGCCCACGAATGTTTTTTCAAGAAAGGCCATAAAAAAAGAATACGAGATGGATGAAACCGCAATCAACAGCATATAAGTGGCTGTTCTCGACACCAGCTTGTCAACGTCCAGCAGGCGGTATTGAATCAAAGAAAAAAAATAGGCTCCCGGCAGTACAATACAGGAGAGCACCACCAGTCGGAAGGAGATCAGCGGATGATTCAAAAACATATTGGGAATGGCATACAGGATCATATAGGGTCCAAACGACAGCCAGTATGCACTGATAATCAATTTCACCTGATTTTTCTCCAGAGTGGATGACAAGGCCCTGAAGTCCACAAAATGTTTGATAAAGGCAATCACCGCCATAAACGGCAGGGCAATATTTCTCACGCGCTGCAGCCAGGTCCAGAATGCGTCTGAATGATCTGCCAGCAATACCGCGCAGAAAATGCTGATCAATGGTGGCGCCAGGTAGATCAAAAACAGAAAAACAGATTTGTGATGCGTGAGCGACCGCTCTTTGGGAAAACTGAAAACAAAATGGAGAAAACAGCTGAACGCCAGCCAGTTGCAGACAGCCAGCGTAAAAAAACTCAAGGAGACCACAGGCGCTGCCAGAATGCCAAAATATGACGGGATCGTGGCGGTAAAGGTTGTGGCAAACAGGCAAAGCGTGATTAAAAACAGCGCAACCGGCTGCTGGGTGGCCACCCTCCTGAAGAACGCCAGCACACCCATAAAGATCATGGTGAACATCAACAGAAGATGGGGCCAGGAAACCGATAGAAACTGAAACGGTGTTACCGGGTTGAACATTGGCGAGATCTCCAGCACATCGCTGCCGCGCTGAATGCGGATGCGGGTGGGCAGATCTGCTTTCCATCCTGAGAAAATAAAACATGACAGCACCTGATGATAGGCCATGGCATCGATTCCAATGATCAGATCATCTTTTTTGACCGGATTTAACGGCTGGTTCACCTTGCTGATTTTCAGCCCGTGCTGGGTTTTGTCCACCCTGAATTCCGGCGTGCCGTAATAGATAACGCTGAAAAAAAAGACACACAGCATGATGATCGGTACCAGAATCACCAGCAGGCTGAGTTTTTTCGCGAAAGGCTCTATCTCTGTGTTCACAACATTCTCCCGGTAAATGAATTGATCCGCTTGAATGTATACCAGAAAAATCCCTGGAAAAGATAGGCAAAAACAGCAGGACTCAGGTTAGAATTTCAATACCAAAACAGTGCCGGTCGGCATCCACCCATACAATTCGCCCGATAACCCACACCGGCTCAGGTTCAGGCATGCAAGCTGAAACAGGCGGTTTTTCAGGAAAGCAGATGATCTTTACGGTGGAGGCCAAACGGATGTCTGGCAGCGGGCAGATGGAAATGGCCATCCCGTCCACGGACAGATTCAGGGTTTCTCCGATATACCAGGTCTTTTCTCCCAGGGGATCTGTGGTACACTTTACAGACACCGGAATCTGGAAATCATGCCTGGGCCACTGACGGCGGTCATTTTCAGAAATTTCAATATCAGTCATGGGATTCCCGGTTTCAGCATCCGGCATGCAACAAGCGGCTCTGCCGCATCCGGATGCTGAAAACCACTTTTATTAGAATGAGGACGTTCCATTGGGCTGGTAGCGGTATTTTACGGTTGCCCCCACCCCTGCCCCTGCCGTGTGCTGCAGCAGCATATAGGTTCCATCAGAAAACCGGATTGCATAACTGTTGCCACTTGCTGCAGGAAAGATATTGATAAAATCATTATCCGCTCCAGTGACCGTAACAGAGGACTGTGTATCAATATCTGCACCGAAAAGATCTTTCACATTACTGCCGGCAGGAGCACCCAGCTCAGTGGGCATCAGTGCATCATAAGAAAAACTATACCCTTCAATCAGGTTGGCTCCGCTGACCACTGTGATGGTTCCGGTCCGAACGCCTTCAACTGGGCCTGATGAAAAGGTGTTGCCGCTGTCAATGGTATTGATGGCATCCCTGAAAGACTGCTTTTGCACATTCCCGAACTCATCCACCAGCAAAATCGGACCGGCAGTGCCGGAATTAATGGTTCCGGTGGCCAGGTTGGGGGCCTCGCTAAGGCCAAACAGCAAGGGGTTCTTGATCCGGACGAGTTTTGGAACCGCCTGATCCATGGCAAAGACAAATTCTGTCAGGCCAAAATCCGAAAGGGTTTCTCCGGTTTTGGTTGCCACCACAGAACGGTTATAGTTGATCGAGACAAAAATCCTGCCCTGGCTTCCTGCGCCGATGGTGTTGACCACGTACTGAATCTGGATATAATCAAACGAATTGAAATCTTTGCGGATGGCTGTGTCCAAAAGTGATTCATCTGTTTCAAAAGCAGGATGAACATACTGCATGAACTGTTCAGGATTCTGGGCCTGATAACTGGAAAACAATGCGTCAAGGCTTGCCCTGACCATGGGAAGAATATCCTGATCAGTTACGGTGACGGTTTTATGGGTGGCATCCACATCATTTGTTTTTCCTGTGGTGTCCATAATTTTAACAAACAGGTCATAGGGCTTTTCCAGTTCCGGCTGGAACAGGAATTCAAACGATCCGTTTTGCGCAACCCTTGCCCGGCTCCAGGTTTCCTTATTGTCCACAGACACCTGAACCGATCCAATCCGACCGTTTGAAGCACTGGCCCGCCCTTTAATCACGATATTTCCATCTCTGAGCTGATTTTGAAACAGGGTCATGCCGGTGTCTGCTGACTGGTCAAAGGAGATCGAGTTGATATACAGATACTGAATGTGAATACCTTCGGAACTTTTACCGAAAATCCACCATTTTGCATGGGAACTGCCTGGCAGGGTCCATATCAGCATGAAAAATATCATTGATGCGATGGCTGTTTTTTTCATTTTTACTCCTTTATTTAAACGTCAGCGGCATATTGATACCGATGGATATACTCTTTTCGATAAAATCCCGGGTGGTGGTTGAAAAACTGTAGTCATTCACCGCACCCTTGACAAAAAACGTGCTCTGATTCAAATATCCCGTCAGCCGGGGTTTGTAGTAGATGTGAAATCGCGTGAACCACTTGTCGGAATTGTCCTGACCAAATGCATGCAGCTTGTTCTGACCCACAGAAAAACTGGAAAAGATTTTCTTTTCAGGGATGTCGATGCCAAGGCCCACCGAGTACTGCAGCACCTGATTGGTCTGGTTGATCAACTGGTTTTCATAAAAAAAAGTGCCGGCTGTCAATGATGGCTTAAGAACCGTCTTTCCCACAGTGTGCCGGGAGTTGAAGCTGGTGTTTGCAGTATAATCCAGCTGGTCCCGGGTCTGGTTGCTGGTGTCAAAACTGCTGATCCCCAGGCTGGTGGAATTATCAATCGCGCCGTACCGGTCTTTATGGGTCAATGTCAGATACTGGTTCAGTGTGGTCTGGGCATGGGAATGTTTTTTTTCAAATTTATATCCCAGAGATGTACTGGCATAGCGCCGCCCAAACAGCTTTCGTACGGTTACATCTGCCTGAGGCTGCCAGGTATGGGTCATCAGAGGATTGCTGTTGATCTTGTTTCGCAGCCACAAAAACCGAAGGTTTGTGGTAATGTCCCGGCTGTATTTGTACCGCCATGTTGAGCTGAACCGCTCCTGGTCAGACACGGCAGAACCGGTCAAGGTCGTGAATTTGGGGCTGATCCGTTCATAGGTCCACACCACCCGGCTGGGGTCTGCATCGCCAATTGCTTCAATCTTCTGGGCGTTTCCATGATAACTGCCGGAATGGGTTCTGCCGGAATAATTCTGAGATGTATCGGAAATGGCGCTTTCCGCCCGGATGGTCAACCCGGGAATGGGACGGTATTCCACATCCAGAGCATAAACAGTGTTGGTATAAAGATCGTCACTGGTGGACACCGGTTTTGAATCGTCACTGTGGACCAGAGAAAATCCTGCCGTCAATACCGGATTGATTTCATGACTGATATTGGCACCGGCAACATTTCGCTGGGTGGCTTTGAGATGATATCCCTCCCACAGATTTTCCCACCTGGGGTATGCAATGCCATAAACGACTGAAAAATCTGGAAGTTTGTCTGTTTCATCGACATATTTATACGACATTCCCTTGAGCGCGGAATCCAGTGAATATTGAGAATAGGATTCAAAAACATCTCCTGCGTCCATGAAATGATTCTGATAGGCCAGGTGCCCTTTTAAAGTGGTCAAGGCGAACTCTGCCGTATCATAGCGCTTGTCATTCGTTGTCCGGCCGCCGATATTGAAAATATATCGTAACTCATCATCTTCACCCCGTGCATAGATATTCAGGGTTTCAATATAGCCGGTGCCGTCTGTTAAAGAGGAAGCGGCGCTGCCAGGGCCGGAGACATCATTGAAATTCACCTGGATGTCGTTGACCACACGAAGTTCATGCCTGCCGGTTCCCTGTCCATATCCGGGAAACGCAGACAATAAAAAAATGATAGAAATCAGACCGATGACCCATGTTTTCATTTTTCATCCACCTTCATTAAATATCCATTTTCAGTGTCGTGCCCGTTGCACATCGCTGATGACGATTCAAGCCGGATAATTGCAATGGCTGTGCCGCAGACATGGATTTTTAAATCAGGTGAGATTTCAGAGGGTTAAAAAATATAACACATGACAGACAATTCCGCCAAGGCCCTGGCCGGTGGATATGCACCATCACAATCGGTGGATATGCACCAGGACAGATGAAAGATCATCCGGATTTCTGGCGGTTTCAGGGGGTAACTTCGATTTCAACCCTGCGGTTCATCATTCTGCCCCATGGGGTGGCGTTGGATTCCACAGGGTTTGCGCTTCCCAGACCTTGCGTTTCCAGCTGTTCCGGGCGGGCGCCACGGCCCAGAAGAAAACTTCGGACAATGTTGGCCCGGAATTCAGACAATTTTTCATTGTATTTTTGATATCCGGCAGAATCTGAATACCCCACAATCCGGACCATTGCATCGGGATAATGGGACAGCGTATCTGCAAAGGCCTGCAGGATCTTGATCCCGTCTTCGGAAAATTCATTGGTATTGTATTTAAACCGCACCACAATTTTTTCAGTCGGCAATGGCGGTGGCGCTTCCGGCATTGGCAGGGTTTCTTGCAATTCAGGCTGAATCACCGGAGCAGAAAGGGGTTTTCCAGGTTGAGCCGGAACTGTTGAATCTGTGCCTGCCGGCAAAGGCGGCACGGCAGGCGGGCTTTCCACAGCCTGTTCAGATGGTGAAACAAAAGCCCTCCCCTGTTCCTGCTGTGTCGGCTGTATTACCGCATTGTCAAACGGGTCAGGAAAAATCAGCCAGAACAGCAAAAGACCCAGCAGTACCAGTACCGTAACACCCACACCCATATTGCGCAAAACATGATGCTCCTCAGGCGGCATCTGCGCCGACCGGACAATTACGGACGACTGTGGTGCGGGCGGGTCAGAGGCCTGCGGCTGCGGGATGCTCCGATACCCCGTATAGACTGGAATCTGCAGGTCTTTTGCACAGTCTTTGATCACATCTGCTCCGATTGTCTGACGATCCTGAACATACCCTGATAACAGCGCATGGTCGCAAAGAATGTTGATTCTGCGGGGGAATCCCCCTGAATGGGCAAATATCGCCTGCACGGCAGACGGATCAAACAACTGCCGGTCTGTGCCGGCCACTTTGAGCCGGAATTGAATATAACCTGCTGTCTCTTCCAGGGTCAGCGGATCGATATTGTAGTTCAGGGTGAGCCGCTGGCGAACCGGCCGGTTTTGTACCTGATTCAGGGTGTCGTTGAACTCATTTTGACCGACAAAAAAAATATTGATCAATTTGGCATGGACTTTTTCAATATTGGAAAGCAGACGTATTTCTTCCAGCAGTTCCTGGCTGAGCAGCTGGGCCTCGTCAATGATCAGCAGCACTTTTTTGTTTTCAGCATGGGCGTTGATCAGAAATTTTCTGAACTTCACCAGAAAAGCGCCTTTTGAAACAAATGTCTCATCAATGCCGAATTCTCCGGCGATATAATTCAAAAAATCCAGCTTGTCCAGTGAGGGGTCTGGAACCGATGCAAAAATCACATCTTTGCTCAGGCTTTCAATCAAAGAATGGATCAGGGTGGTTTTCCCTGTACCCACATCTCCGGTGAGCAATAAAAAACCCTTGTTGTCCAGAATCCCGTATTTCAGGGTCGCCAGTGCTTCTTTGTGCTTTTCTCCCAACCACAGAAACCTGGGATCAGAGCTGATCTGAAATGGCTTTTCCGTTAACTGATAAAATGAGGTATACATATCCGCCGATTATAATGAATGTAAATATTCCATGTCCTTGACCTGGGTATTCTTTGTCCCGATGATCACCACCTGTATTGCATTGTTTTCGCCCTGCGTGAAATACAGTCGCCCGTTGTAGGCAAACAGCACCTCAAAACAGGGGGTTTTGTGTTTTTTTCCGGAAAAGACCTTTCGTTTGACCGTCACCAGATCCGGGTTCTGGTTCAGCAACGAAACCAGCTCTTCAGCCTTGATCTGCTGATCTTCGTTCAGGTTGAGCAGGCCGGAAACCGCCTTTCGGTTCATCTGTATGTTTTTATACAGCACACTGAAGCGCTTGAGCATAAAATCAAATTCATTCCGTCTGTTTTTGGAACTTTTGCGACGTTCATATTTCTGGATGGTTGATTTGAGCTCTTTGATCTCTTCTTCTTTCTGCTGCTTGAGTTCAACATAGGAGTTGAGCTGCTCTTCAAGCGAGACGATCTCATCAAACAGCTCTTCTTCGTTGAGCTTGAGTTTTTCTTTATCTTCCTGGTACCGGGCATTCAACGACTTGATATTTTCAAACAGCCCCTGCCGTTCCTTTTCCAGACCTTCCAGAATCAGTTTGAGATTTTTTTCCTCCTGCTGCAACCCGTCGATCAATTGTTTTTTGCGGTCTGTGTCCTTTGCCGCCCGGACACTTCCGATCCGGTAAAACAGGACAAAAACCAGCAGAGACAGGCTGAAACAGGACAAAAGAATCATATTGGCAATAAATGAACCATGGCCAAAATCCGTTTCAACGGTGATGTCAAACCCCTGGTTGAGCAGATCAAAATTCTGTTTTGCCACCTGTTCGTAATTGTGATTGATCCGGGTGTTGCTCAAAAGGGCATCAACATCGGTAAATGTGGGATAAAGATACCTGCCGGTTGACGTGGTGACAAAAACCGTCACATCCAGACCGGCGGAATGAACCATCCAGTCGGATTTTAAAAAGCTGTGAATGTTCTGGGTCACCTGCTCTTCAATGGTGGCCCGCCCTTCCAGCAGTTTTTCAGTATCACCGATGGCGATATCCTGTATCTTATGCAGATATCTGGCATCTGTATACCGGTCCAGGCTGTAAAGGATTCCAAGATAAAGCATCGGTGCGATCACAAGACAGGCCAGTGCGGTTTTCAATGGAAAATATTTCATTTATTGAATCTTTTTACCTGCGTTTTTTTCAATCACCGAGATAATCCATTCACCCACTGCTTTTTTGCTGACCGAACCGTTGTCTTTTTTCACCTGCCTGATATCAAGCTCTGCCCGGGCCATTGTTTTATGCCCCCCGGCAGATCCAAATGCGGCAAACGCCTCTTTTGCGGTATTGCCGGCACCTTTTCGCAAACCATCATTGCGCAGAATGATAATCAGTTTTTGATCGTATACCCCGGAAACGATACTCCAGTTGACGTTTACCAGGGTTAAAAAAAAATCTGCCACCATCACCAGTTCGTCCGGCTTTGAAATCGCTCCGGCATGATAGAATACCCGGTTGTTGATAATTTTTCTGTGCCGGATGGCCGCACCCAGAAAATCCAGATCTTCCTGATTGAGTGCTGCCCGTTCAACCTTTGTGACAATATTGTTATCAGCAAAGCGGTACAGGTATTGAAATGCCCGGATATCCCGCAGTGTGGCCTGGCGGGTAAAATCTGATGTATCTGTCTTGATTCCCAGCATCAATGCTGCGGCAAGCTTTCCAGACGGTTTGATTTTTCTGGATTTAAGATATTCTGTCAAAATGGTGGAACAGGCCCCGTAATTCGAACGGATATCTGAAAAAGCTGCTTTTCCGGCGGTCAGCGGATGATGGTCGATAATGATGTCAAACCTGAAGTCGGAAAACTGTTCATTGTGGTCCGGCTGGGAGTCCACAATAATAAACAGATCAAAATATGACGGGTCAACCGTGTCCAGCAAAACGATCCCGGAATCGGTGTATTCGATCAGGGCCAGGTTGTCCGGGCGACTGATCTTGTTGAAATGAGCGATCACCACCTCGGACACTGTGCGCCATAACAGCCGCTTAACCGCCATGGCACTGGCAATGGCATCCGGGTCGGCATTGATCACCACCAGTGCTTTGGATTTTGTCGCTGCCAGTTTTAACAGCTGGTTGAGTTTTTCACGATTGTTCATCTGCCGGTTTCCTCGTGTTACTGCTGAAAAACAACGTCAATGTGATGAAAGAATAGCCAATAATTGCAAGGATTGCAAGCGGACCGTAAAACACACCCAGAGGCGCCAGTACAATCGCTGTCAGCCAGTGAACGGCAATAACCGTGGGCGAATGCAGCTTGATGGGAAAATCGTCAAACCGGCAGATCACTGAAAGCCCGCACAGGTTCCAGCCATAAAGTGACGCAAACACATGCATGTGCAGCAGCCATTTGCTCTCCTGTGGATCATATCCGGGTGACATCTGCAGGAAAATGTAACCAATGCCGGTGATGGCGGTAAAAATCAGAAACCCGATACCGGATGTTAAAAAAAGTTTTTGCTGAATGGTGTCGGCAAAACGCAGGTACAAAAAAAACACCGTCACCACTGCCATAAAAAGCGCGGATGTAACGAACAACTGGGGAATGAAACGTTCCACCAGAATAAAGACAAAAAAGATAATGACCCCGCAGGTGATCGTCCAGAAACAGAGCTCCATCAGAGCTCTTGTGCAAAATGACCGCTTAGCTTTATCCAGCATGGAAAACACAAGGGACAGGGTGATCAGGGAAAGGGGAAATGAATATCCAAGGAAAAACGTGTTCAGAGTCAGTTTTTCCATGGTGACATATTGAAAATACTCGTTGTTCAAAATGACCAGAGACGCCATCATGATCCCGATGGACAGACACAGCAGGGCGGCCTGATGAAATTTTTCAAATACAGGTTCCTGTGCGGAAAAAAACTGCACCGGCACAAGGGAAAATTTCTGGATTCTGACGGTTTCCACCAGAAAAAACAGCACAACAGAAATTAAAAGAGTGATCGGATACCACATCAGAAATGCTGAAACAGCGTAAAGAAGTGAAAATCCCAAAAAGGCCAGAACCTTTGACGAGATGTCGACTTGTTTTTCAGTATAGTACAGCAAAATCGTACCGCCCGTACACAGGTTAAACAAAAAGACATGGAGCCGCTCAAGGCTGTAGTGCGCTAATGGAAAATAGATATGAACAAAGCCGAAAACAAGGGCTGTGATCATCAATATGGAAAACATAATTTTCAGTCGTATGGTCATTTCAAATTCATCCTGTCGTCTTAAGTCGCAATCAAAATTGTATCTGTGGTGTCTTTATCTGCCCAGCATCTCTTTAAAGGCAGTTTTCAAGCGGGTGTGCTGAAACAAAAACCCGGTTTTCAATAATTTTTCCGGAAGAACACGGGCACTGGTCAAAAGGGTTTCTTTGCCCATCTGTCCCCACAGCAGCACCGCCACAAACCGGGGCATCACCAGACGCACTTTCCTGGAAAACACTTCTGCCAGCGTACTGGAAAACGCTGCATTGGTCACCGGCTCCGGCGCAGTCAGATTCACCGGACCTGTGACAGCCGGATGATGGATGATATGGGCAATCCCGGCCAGGGTGTCATCCATACTGATCCAGCTGATATATTGCCTGCCA
>JAABSK010000003.1 GCA_011390435.1 Desulfobacteraceae bacterium
GGTTCCCGATGGATGCCTTGAGGTTCATTACCTGGCTGAGCCCAATGGGATCGTCAGAAATGCTGTTGATGCGTTTCTGGGTGGCAATGATCCTGTTTGCATCCTGAAGACTGCTGGTCAGACCGCCCAGGTTATAGGTGGCATGACCATACATTGAAATATTGGGAACCCGCATCATTTTCTCCTTTTACCGGACATTGATCAGGGTGGTCAGCATTTCATCAGAAACGGTCAGCAGTTTGGAGGCTGCTGAAAACCCGTGCTGATACTTCATCAGATTGATCATCTCCTCATCAAGGGATACCGCTGAAATGGCATCCCGCTGAGCTGTCAGGTTGTTTACCATTATATCGGCAAACTCCCTCGAACTCTGAATTCTTCTGGAAATAATTCCCATGGATCCGATCATTGTGCTGTAATATCCGTCCAGCGTTGTGGTGGTCAGGCTGGACGTTGCCCCTGATCCGCGCTCATAACTCCACTGTTTTGTGGTGATCTCCATGTTCTGGACATTGGCCATGGCAATGGCGTTGGTGTTGTCGCCCTGACTGATCTCTCCGGTCTGGCTGTTGATCCTTGCAGCTGCAACATATTTGGTATCTTTGAGAGTGGTGTTCATCTCCATGGTCTGGGCATCATACCCGTCAAAAAAATTATTGATTCCAGCTGCAGCAAGAAGGCCTGAAGACGCTGTCACTGAATCATCTGAAAAGGCAAAACCAATATCGTCTTTTGCCCGTTTTTCAAGATCAAACTGAACAAATCCCTGGCCGGAGGGTTTGCGGGCAAATTCAAATTCAATATCTGCCAGGCCATCGCCTGAAAAATCGATACCGAACCGGTCATCATCTCCGCCCTCCGGGATAAAAACCGCCTTGCCGCCGCTGGGATCATTGACAAGCCCCCACCGCCCGGTGGATGATCTGGCAACCATGAGATCTTCTGCTTTAAAATTCAATGCACTCCAGTCCAGGACATTGATGGTCACATTGTCTTCGTTAAATCCATTTTGACCGGAATGGGTCACATTGGTCAGGGCATGGTACGATTTGGATGCTTCAAATTTCAACTGGTTTTCCATGGTGGTTGAGGCGCTCATCCCTTCAGACTGCCGGTTGAACTCACCGGCAAAGGAATCAATGGTCCAGTGCCAGTCGGACAAAAGCGCTCCGGTGGAAAGCCCTTTTTCATTTGTCTGCAGCGGAATTCCAGATGCATCGGTTGTGATGGTGAACACATCATTGGTAAACAGGCTGCCGTCATAAAATTTCAGCCGCATGCCGTCCACATTCACCTCAATGGGTGCATCAGGGGTGCGGACCGGATCGGTTCCCTTCAGCTCAAATGTTCCTGAGGCAGTATCACTCTTCCATTCAATGGTAATGGTGTCGGATTTATCCGAAACCAGCTCTCCGACTTTACCACCGGTGGTAACGGTAAATTGATACATCTCATTTTTGTTGTTTGCCGCGCCAGACACGGAAAAATCCAGCAAATCCGGATTTCCGGTTTTGTCGGTATTCATGGTCAGGGTATTTCCGGCCACCAGCGTTCCTGACGAAATATCAAAAGAAAGTGACGGAGCATCGGATTCAACAATGGTGATGGTGCCGGGTTCTGTCACGGTGATCAATCCGGTCTGCCCGGTAAACAGGCCAGCTGCATCCAGTTTTTCCCATTTGATGACCCCGGGATCCGAGAAAAGAGAAGATTCAGCAAAGTTCCGAAGCATGTTTCCCGCTTCCAGAAGGTCATTTTGAGGAGCACGTGTCCCGCTCCCGGTTCCAGTAGCGACCGAAAGCCGGGCATCATTGCCGGCACTTTCTCGAAAATCAGTGATCTGTATGGGATCTGTCAGGGTCTTGTCCTTGATAATTGAAACAGATTTTCCATTGCGAAACACTGTATAATCAGCTGACGGAAGTACTGCCAATAGTGCTGCTTCAAGGCCCTGGGCATACTCCAGCTCAGTGGTGTGCCCGGCAGCTGCGACATCATAGCTGACAGTGATGCCGTCAACTTCAAACTCCACCAGATCGCTGAAACTGGAAAATCCGTTTTCTCCGCCAAGGGTCATCACAGCGCTGCCGGTTTTTGCCCAGTTGCCGTTGAACAGGCCGCCTGCGCCGGATAGATTTGAATACACCGTCATACCCGGGTCAGTCAAAAGGGTAAGCGTGCCGGTAATCACACCGGCTGCCACACCACCGGCACTGCCCTCTTCGATCGTTGCAAACGTCCCCTGCCCGATAAAATCGATGGTGTCTGCAGTGGAAGCAACCGGATCAAACGTTTCCGCATCCCCTGATCCATCCAGCAAAAACACGTTGTTTCCCGCTGAATGGCTGCTGCCCAAAGGCTCGTTCACATCGATATCAAAACTGGCACCGGCACCACTGGTATTGTCCCCGTCCCGGACAGTCAATCCTGAGCCGTCTGTGGTTTTTAGAATCACCGAATTGGTTGACGGGTCATGCTCCACACGAAAGGGTTCGTCTGAAAGCCCGGACGTGAGTGCCTGGTAAAAAGCAGTGGCCAGTGCTGCCTGGTCAGTTGTATCGATGGTTCCGATGGGAATGGATATTTCCGTAGAAGTGGGTGCTGACGTGCCGAATCCGCTGGAGTCCACTGTCAGGGTGATGGTATCTCCAGATGAAAATCCGGAAAAATTGTCCAGGCGGACACCGGTATTGTCCAGCACTTCAAAGCCCTCTACCCCAAGGGTATGACCGGCGCTGCTGGTGATGGAAAGTCCGCTGGTAAACAGATCCTGATCCGCGTTAATGGTATTGATGCTGTCGGCTGCGTCTCTCAAGGCGTTTTCAAACTGCTCTGCAACAGCAGTTGCCGCAGAAATGCTGCCGTTCTGGGTATCCACGGTGAACTGCTGATCATATACAATGCCGTCCACATAGAGTGAAAACTGGACAATATCCCCGTCCTGGGCAGTGGTGATCCCGGAAACATCAAATTCAGCCGATACCGGCGATGCATGTGCCTGGACACCGTCAATGGCTGAAAGCGCCTGGGCAATCGAAGCAGCCGAACGCCGGGCATCCCCGCCTGAATCTTTGACCTGGACCACCTGGTTGCCTGACGGTCCGTTGTTCACGGTGATGGCCTGGTCTGCCAGCGCAGCATTCAGTGCATCTGCAACCGTTGTATTGCCACTCTGGACAGCAGCAAGGTTGATTCCATCGGTTTCCATAGCCACTTTGTCGCCAAGGGTGGCGCTGTCCATTACCGTCAATCGGTATCTAGACTGGGCACCGCCTGCGGCAATTCCCTGCCAGTTGGATATCTGCGCTTCAGAGATGCCCATATCCATCTGTGTTTTGACATACCGGGTGTCGACTGTGGAATTGTCCTGAAGCCACATGGTAAAATCCTGGGAATAATCGATCTTGTCACCAAACATATAACTGGACAACAGACCGCTCTGATCAACCTGATAATCTCCGGTCACCGAACCGGTGAAGTATTCAAGGCCTGTCCCCTGGGAGTGCTGGTAATTCATGGCCCAGATCATTTCTCTGGCCAGAACATCCAGTTCACTGGAAAACTTGGGCAGGACTTCATCACGCATTTCCAGCCAGCCTGCGATTTTTCCACCGGAGATACTGTCTGTGATATCTTTGTCAGCACCATAGGAACCCTGCCACATGACCTGTTTTCCGTTTCTGGAAAGATCATAGTGGTCCACGCCGTTGACCAGTGTCAGGCCGTTTGCCGTATTCACAAGGACTGATCCGTTTGTCTGATCAAACGTGTCAATGTCAATCAGTTCCCCTAATTTGTCCAGATAGGAATTGCGCATGTCTCTTAAATCATTGGCTGACCGGTTGGCCTCAAGCCCGGTAATCTGAATGTTAAGAGATGCAATCTGGCGGGAATAGGAGTTGATCTGCTCTAAAGCTGCGTCAATCTCATTGTTGATATCTTCACTCAGGGTGGCGATATCTGTTTCCGCCTTGTTCAATCGAGCGGCAAAATTACTGCCTTTTTCATAAACCGCAACCCGCTCAGACGATCCCAGAGGATTGTCTGACAGGTCATGCCATGAATTCCAGAATTCGACCATCACACTGGTGATGCTGGCATCGGAATTTTCATCAAAATAGCCTTCCAGAATATTCATATAGGCTTCTGCTTCTTCAAATGCCGCCTGGGAAGATTTTTCACTGGTAAGCCGGCTTTCCAGAAGATTGTCAACGCTCTGTTTAATCTGGGACGTGTCAACACCGGTACCAAACAGAAATCCGGCATAAAGGGCCGGTGTCCGGTTGACCTGATCAGCAGTCTGCCGGCTGTAATCCGGGTTGTTCACATTGGCAATGTTGTTGCCGGTGACAGCCAGGCCGTATTGCTGGGCTGCAATGGCAGTCTTGGCAATGCTCAGTGTGGAAGTGATACCTGACATGATTATCCCTCCGCCCGGATCAGATGCGTTGTTTCCGTTTTTTTTGACAGCATGCCGTTACGGGAATACTGCTCTTTTCGACCGGCGTTCGTGATGGTTGAGAAAATTCCATCAATCACTGACAGATATTCTGATACAAATTTTTGATTCTCATCAGCCAGCACCCGGATATGACGTTTCAAATCACGGATGGAAGCAACCGTCTGGTTCAGGCGTGTCTGTTCTTCAGCTGACAGGCTGATCCGCTGAACAATATCAAAAAGGGCCATCTCTGCCACATCCATATCCAGCCCTGAATACTGTTCATTAAACAGGGAGGTGATTTCATGCCGAATGGCCTCGATGCTCATGGCCAGTGATTTTTTTTCAGCTGTTGTTTCCCAGAGCCCGTCAATATTCATCTGTGCAACATGTTTTTTTTCTTCAACAAATTGTGCCTGTAATTTTTCATACAGCGTTTTTTTCTGGTAGATCAATTGTTCGATCTTACGGGCAAATTTTTCCATGTTGAGTCTCCTATATATATTGTCGGCCTTCACCTGATTTTCTAAACAAGGAATTTTTTTCCCCTTTTGATGGTATTCAGGTGTCATGGAGTAAAATAGCAACTATTATGCCACTCTTCATTGCGGTGCCTTGGATGATTCAGCGGTCTGATCCCGGGATTTTTTTTAAATTTGCTTTACACCTGTCTAAATTTTGATCACAATATTTAAAAAATTTTTATATAAGGAGCCATCATGCGAAACCTGATATGGATCTGCTGGATTCTGCTGCTGCCGGCAGTGGTATTTGCAGCACCGGAATTAAAAGGCACCCCTGATGAACTGACCCGTTATCTGTCCGGTCTGCCCAAAACCGTTAATCTGGTCGGTGAGGCAAAGCTGGAAATCCAGGCGCAAAGCGGTATTGTAACCGTGGGGATCAAAACGGAACACGCCCAGCTGCAGACTGCACTGCAGAAAAACCAGGCGTTGCGGACAGATATCATTGCCAAACTGACCACCTCAGCAATTCCTGAAGAGAACATTAAGGGATCAAAATTTTCTTCCACGCCCGAGTATGGTTTTTTCGGTAAAAAGCCCAACAATTATGTGGTTGACAATGTATTGAAAATCACTGTGGAATCTGAAACACAGATGCAGCATGTTGCCCAGATTGTTGACAACCGCGCTGATGTTTTTTATCAGGGCATGGAACTTAAGGAACAGGATAAAGAAAAGATCAAAACCCGGTTGCTGCAGATGGCCCTTGCCAATGCAAAACACCGGCAGAAAATCTATGAAGCAGAGCTGAACGTCCTGCTCAAGCCGATGGTTTTCCATGAAAACATCACGGTTCATCCAATGCCGATGCCGGCAAAGCAGCTCCAGCAGGTCCGGATGATGTCTTCTGAAAACAGCGCGCAGGACAGCAGTGCCGGCGGAAATTTGTCCCTGGGTGAGCATACCTATCATGGCAGCGTGAACATTCAATATCAGGTCATCCCCCAATGATAACGGTGGAACTCAAATTTTTTGTCACCCTGGCGCCTTACATGCCGGAAAATGCCCATTCATATCCGGTTGAAGAGAATACCCGCGTTGATACCCTGATGAAAAATCTGGGTATTCCAAATGACCTGGTGAAACTGATCTTTGTCAACGGCAGAAAACAGGAGGGCGGTTACCAGTTGAGACAGGGAGACCGTCTCGGGCTTTTTCCCCCTGTGGGAGGCGGATGATCCATGACATCTTCACTTTTCAACCATCGGTATGACCGAAACCGGGATACCTTGTCTCCAGAAAACCAGAACACGCTTGCGGCAGCAACCGTAGTGGTACTGGGGCTGGGCGGACTGGGCGGCGGTGTCTGCGAAATGCTGGCCAGAATCGGGGTGGGGCAGCTGGTCCTGGTGGACAAAGACCGGTTTGAACCCAGCAACCTGAACCGCCAGCTTTTTTGCCAGGAACATCTTGTCGGGCTTCCCAAAGCCCTTGCTGCACAGGCACGCATCCAGGCCATCAATTCACAGGTCAGTGTCAGCGCCGCAGTTGAAACCCTGGATGAATCCAACCTGTACGAACGGATTCAAGACGCTGATGTGGTGATGGACTGTCTTGACACCATTGCACTGCGGTTCAAGCTCCAGGATGCCGCCAGAACAGCAGGCATTCCCATTGTTTCCGGCGCCATTGCCGGTGTGGCCGGCCAGGTGACCACGATTTTTCCACAGGACAGCGGCTATGAGCTGATTTATGGAAAAAATGGCAGGGATCAATCTGACGGAGTGGAAACACAGACCGGGAACATCTCCTATTGTGCGCTGATGGTGGCGGCAATGCAGTCTTCTGAATGTATCAAGATTTTATTGAACCGGGGGAACCTGCTGCGCAATCAATTATGGATTACCCAGTTGTGGACCAATACTTTTGAAATTATGGATCTTATCTGATTGTTGTGTTCTTGAACCCGAGCAGCACCCGGTAGGGGCCAGGCGTGCCCGGCGGAACAAATGCCACCCGGTCATCGTCCTGAAGCCGTCTGTCAAATCCAGCCACTTTTCCGTTCACCATCACCACTTCCACATCAGCTGGCTCCAGCTGCATTTGAGAGATCAGATCCTGGATTGATGTGTCATCTGCAATTTTGATACGGACATTGCTGAACGCCAGATTTTTTTTGCGCAGTTTTTTTTGCAGAAAAGAAAAGGCATTAAAGGTAATGGTGGGCATTGGAGGTTCCAACCGTTTTTTACAGGTTAACTCCTGCGCCCGGATCAGCCAGGGCAGATACCGGCGCAGGAGATGTGATACAATTAGAAGCTCAGTGTCCGGGACAGTTCATCCGTTGTAAAGTCCCAGGTGGTATTGTGCGGCGGAAAAGATTCCAGAAACATTTCCGGCAGCTGGTCATGCACTTTGGTAAATCCGGCCCTGCGGTTGAATTCCAGCTCGTTGTTCAGAATGGATTTTCCCAGTGCCATGACATCATCCGGGGTAAGGGACAGTCCGTGCTGGGCATTGATCATCTCAACAATGGTGGGCAGTCCGTCTTCATTGTCCAGAACAGCAAAAGCGACAAAAAGACACAGACCTGCCGCGTCAATTGCTGCTGTTGCGATCTGAAGTCCCTGGGATAACTCAATATTGCCTTCTTTTCCAAGCGGATCAACCGTACCGCCGACACTGAGAATATTGGCGGTGACACCGTATCCTGCGGTATGGTCCGCTCCCATGGGAGTGGTGGCAAAGGTCACACCGACCCCTTTACAGGACCTGGGATCATAGGCGGGAAGTGCCTGCCGCTTGACCACCGGCACCCGGTCAACCCCCAGGGCTTCTCCGGTAAATGCAGCACCGTTGCCGATAATTTTTCCTTCAGCAGCATAGGCCCCGACTTTGGACAATAGATCAATGGCTGCTTTGGCATCTCCCCAGGGAATCATGCCGCCTTCCATGGCCACGCCGATGGTGGCGCCCATTTCAATGGTATCCAGGCCAAAATCGTCACACATGCGGTCCATCATGGCAATATCATCCAATGTGTTTATCAGCGTATTGGCACCGAACGCCCAGATGGTCTCATATTCAAAGCCTGCGGTCAGGTATTTGCCGGCTTTATCGTGGTAGACATTGGAACACTTGATCACACAACCGGGATGACAGGCTTCGGTGGTGATGCCGCCACGTTTTTCAATCAGATCAGCCATGGTTTCGCCGCTGATATCCTGGGCATGATCAAACCGGCCGGTTCTGAAATTTTTTGTGGGAAGGGTTCCTGCCTCGTTGATCAGATTCACCAGTACCGCCGTTCCAAACGCCGGCAGTCCTTCTCCGGTAACGGCATGGGTTTTGAGCATTTCAACCCATCGTTTGTTCGCAGCTTTGAATGCTTCCGGATCTTTGACCTTTACCCGCTCAGCACCTTTGTCGTCCACAACAATGGCCTTGATTTTCTTTGACCCCATGACAGCTCCCAGACCGCCCCTGCCATGGGCCCGGCCTGGTTTTCCATTCATATCTGCCTGATTGATGCTGGCGCCTTTCAGGCACTGTTCTCCGGCCTGGCCAATGCTCAACACCCCGACATTCTTGCCATAAGTTTTCCACAAATGTTCCATGACCGCATAATTTCCTTTTCCGGCAAGATCGTCTGCCGGGAGGATTTTTACGCCATCCGTACTGATCACAATCAGGCTGTAGCCGTCTGATGCGGGTTTGTCTTCAAGAACCAGGGCGCTGATCCCCAGACGGGCCAGTTTCTGGGATACCAGGCCACCGGCATTACTTTCCTTGATCCCGCCGGTCAGCGGTGATTTTGAACCGGCTGACAGCCGACCGGAATCTGCAGCAGGGGATCCTGCCAGAACACCCGGGGCAAAAACAAGCTTATTGGATTTTCCCAGAGGGTGACAGGTAGCTGGAACCTCATCCAGAATCATTTTGGAGGTCAGCGCCCGTCCGCCCAGACCTGCATACGTGTCTGGCACATCGTTAAAACCAAAGGTTTTCTCTTTTGTGTTGATCCTTAATAATTTTCCCATATTTTTCTCCCTGACTGATACTGTTTGTTTTGTGAGGCCCTCAAACAAAATAAATCCTGTTCATTTTTATGACATGAATCAGCAGCCAAGTCCAGTAAAAATCAAAATCCGGCAAGGGACACGCCCGCTCTTTTTTTTAAGGAATTACAATGCGTTCACTTCTGTCTGCAGCCAGTGGGCCCACTGATCAATGCCCTCCCCGGTTCGGCAGGACACTTCAAATATCTGAATATCCGGATTCAGGCGCAACACCCGCTCCCGGCATTTTTCCACATTAAAATCTGACAACTCCAGATAATCTGTTTTGTTGATGACCAGTGCATGGCACACGGAAAACATCAGTGGATATTTCAAGGGTTTGTCATCCCCTTCCGGAACACTCAAAATCATGGCATTTTTTGTGGCACCGGTTTCAAATTCTGCCGGACAGACCAGATTGCCGACATTTTCCAGTATCACCAGGTCCAGATTCCGGGTATCCATCTCATCCAGCCCCTCTTTGACCATGGCGGCATCCATGTGACAGAATCCACCGGTGCGGATCTGAATGGCATCAACACCTTCTTTGGCGATGGTTTCTGCATCGACCACCGAATCGATATCCGCTTCCATCACGCCGATGCGCAGATGCGGCTTAAGCTTGCGAATGGTCTGTACCACCAGGCTGGTCTTTCCTGCGCCTGGTGATGCCATGAGGTTGAGCAAAAATGTCTTTTCCTGGCGGAGCTGTTCCTGCAGGGTTCCTGCAAGGGCATCATTCTCTGCCAGAATCCCTTCTTTCACCTCGATGATTTTTATGGGCGTACTCATATTGCCTCCAGATTCTTGATCACATATTCCCGGCCAGACACCATTGTCTGTTTCAGGCTTTGGCACTCCGGGCAGGCTGGTGACGGATCGTTACGGATCTGTATGGCATAGGTCATGCCACACGCATCACACTTCATTACCACTGGAATCCGTTCAATTTTTAAACGGGCACCCTCGGCAATCCCGCCTTTGGCCAGATGCTCAAAATACTGCTGCATCCATTTATCCTCCAGGTCACTCAATTCCCCCACCTGAAGATGAACCGCAATAACCTTTGTCACCTGATTCTTTACCGCATGCCTGAGTACCACTTTCAGAATGCTGTTGATTACCGGCAGTTCATGCATGATTCCTCCCTTTTCAGGCCTGGCAGCCCAGCCTGATCAGGCATATCGGCTGTAGTCCACACCGCGAACCTTGCTCCTGCGCCGGTACCAGTCATTTTCATCTGCCGGAGGCAGAACGATATCCGCTGCATTTTTTCGAATCAGATGGATGGCCTCCGAAGGACAGGTCGACACACACAGGCCGCATCCGATACACTTGTCTTCAATGACCGCATAACTGTCATCTGTCTGCTCGATGGCATGGACCTGGCAGCGTTCATCTGCACACACACCGCAGCTGATACAGGCCTGTTCATCAATTTTGGCATAATAATTGGCATTCACGGCTTTGGCTCCGCCATACTCGTTCACCCCTTTTAATACCCCGCAGCAGCAGCTGCAGCAGTTGCAGATAAAATAATGGCCTTTTTCAAAATTACTGGTCAAATGCACCAGCCCTGCCGCTTCACTCAGCTTGAGGATATCATAGGCTTCCTGTTTGGTGATGGGCCGGGCTTTCATCGGATGATCCCCTTTGAAAAAATCCGGAATCGGCGCAATGGCCAGACACACCTCCATGGGCCTGTCACAGCGCTCCCCCAGAAGCTCATGTTCTTTTTTGCAGACACAGTCGTTCACTGCAAAGGATTTTCCATTTTCAATAATGGCAGAAACCTGTTCAAACGGCAGTGTGGCCTCAGTGCTCTCAATATCTTCTTCAACCGGCACCACATTCATCAAAGGGACCTCACTGGTAAAAAACTGAGGCCCAAAGGTTTTTTCATACTCCCGGCACATCTCTGCCAGTTCCCGGGTCATGTGTTTGAGCTGAAACTCAAAAATACCAAACACCCAGGGTGCCATGCGATAGACACAGACCGTGCCAAAATCAACTCCGAAAATCTGCCCTTTTTCCCACATCTGTTTGAGATGGTCATCCAGTCCTTCAATCGGGCGGCCTGTCCGTTTGGCGATCTGGTCCGCCGTTTCAAACGACAGGCGCATATCGCAGAACAGATCTGCATCTTCAGGCGAAAAAATATGCTTCAGCATGTTGATTTCCACACCGCTTTCTGACGCTGGGAACCCATTGGGCAGGGTGTCCAATACCTTTGCCAGTTTTTGATACGCCGGGTCACTCATTGTTTTCTCCTTGGTTCAGGTTCCTTTTGGGAACGATCGCTTAACAGTATATTTGCATGATAGTAAAAGGGAATCTTCACGCTGTAAACATTTTTTATTTTTCTCGTCCCCGGCCATCAATGCGATGCTGCCGCCTTCATTGCCTGGCTCAAGGCCTTTGCATCTTTGAACGGCTCAGTATGTCCGTCCTTGTGAACCATGGAGATGGCAGAAGACGGGCAACCTGAAGCGCATACTGCACATCCGAAACACCGGTCAACCTGAACTTCAGGCAGATCCTCCGCTCCCATGGAAAGGGCCTGGGAAGGACACCTGGACAGGCAGGTTTCACACGCCACACACGCCTGTGCATCAAACAGAGGTTTAAATCCTGAATCCATCAGCAAAGAAGGCTTATCCAGCTTCAATGCCTGGGTAACCGGCGTGCAATGCCAGCGGTCACAATTACAGATAAAGCCGATGCCGTCGGCCATGTTCTGGCTCATGTGGATGAGCCCGGCAGCTTCAGACCGGTCCAGCACCTCCCTGGCCTCCTGTTTGGATACCTTTCTGGCACCCAGCCGCTCAATGGCAAACTGGGCAGACATGCCAAACTGCATACAGGTATCAGTGGGCATGCCATGAATATCTTCTCCTCTCAAAAGTGCCGCATGTCTGCAGTAACAGGCACCCACCGCAATCAGATCGTTATTGTCGATATAGGTCTGAACCTGATCATAGGTGTGCACCTCATCCTGCGGATGAACCGCACTGTCCACTGTAATCACCCGGATGGACGGAATCTTTGGAACGGGCGTCTGTTTTTCCATCTCGTTGACAGCAGTTTTATACGCATGAATCAGGCGGGCAATTTTTCTATCCCGTTCAGTGATCCGGCCGGGCATAAACTGAAATTCAAGGATACCGATCATGAACCGGGAGCTTTTATAAAATACGACCCCATCCATGGTTACAGCCATGCACAGCCCTTTGTCCGCCATGGTTTCAAGAATACGGGCCGTGCTCTTCTCATCCTGATCCAGAATCTGTGCCATCTGACCGGCGGTAAAAGGACCTTTTGGCATCAGATTGTTCACAGCGGCCTCCTGCGGTGTAAACAACGCTTCAACCATTTCATAAAACTCAGGGATATCTGCTCCTGCATATGCGCCGCCTCTGGAGCGCATGACATCCAGCAACTGCCGGTAGACATCTTGTACCATTTTTCCCCCTTTTTTCCGTTTGCAGGCCAATCCCTGCGGTTAAAAAAATACCAATTGGTATTCAACAATCCAAAAAAACAGCGGCTCCTGCAGGAAACCGCTGTCACGCCTGGGAATATAAAACATCCCTGCGCAGCTGACCGTTCACCAGATGAATAATATGATCAATGTTTCTGCCCAGATGGATGGTGTTGCCAGTGGTCTTGGACAGGACGATTCCGCCCTCGATCAAAGAGACAAAAACAGAGGCAAACTGTTCCGGCCGGACATGCGGCTGAATCTGGTTCTCCTGTATTCCCCGGTATATAATGGACACAATGGTTTGAATCCATGTATCAAGCGCCTGGGACACTTTTTCCATCAAGGGTTTGTGTACATTGTCCGAGTCCACTGCTGCATTCAGAATGGGACATCCCCCGTCAAGGGAAAGTGCTGAAAAATCATCCAGATAGTGGCTGGCCAGTGCAATCAGCTTATCACATGCATTCTCTTTTGAGCGGATCACCACCTGAATTTTTTTTGACAATTGTGAAAAATTGTAATCAAACGCTGCCAGTGCAATTTCATCCTTGTCTTTGAAATTGCCGTAAATCGCCCCTTTTGTCATGTTGATCGCCCGGGTCAACTGGGACATGGTGGTGCCGGTATACCCATGCTTGTTAAAAATGGGGGCTGCCTGACGAATAATCAGGTTCCGGGTTTCTTCTGATTTGCTCATGTCTGCCTTTTTAGTAATATCTGCATGAAAAGTATACCGATAGGTATAATTTCGTCAAGCAGTTTTATCGGTTGATGAGAAAAATTCGAACGGCCACCACCTTCAGATCAGCGGATTCCTGACACCCATCTTCGGCCGACAACCATGTACAGCAGGACAGAACATAAAATCAGATACCCGAACATGGGCACATTTTTGGTTTTAAAAATAAATGCGAGCATCACCACAATCGAGGCACTGATGGTAAAGAACACCGGCCTGGGAATTTTTTTGAGCATCACCCGTCCAAAATGGGCAAACCGGATATGGCTGGCCATCAGGCAGACCGAAAAAAGGGTCATCCCCCATAAAACCGGCTGCGGCGCAGCAAGGGCGGCCCCCAATACAATCAGGGCACCAGCAGGACTGGGAAGGCCGTTGAATACACCGTCCGGGAGCACTGCCTGTTTTTTGTCCACCCGGATAAAACGGATGAGGCGGAATGCAACGCCCACAACAAAAACGGCTCCGACGAGCCACGACTGTGATCCGCCGCCTTTCTGAAGAATCACATAGGCCGGAGCCAGCCCGAAACTGACAAAATCAGCAATATCATCCAGGTATGGACCGTAACGCGTGCCTCCATGCTTAAGCGCCATGCGACCATCAAACAGGTCGAACAACTGGCCCACAATGATGATACAGATCGCCCAGGCAAAATAATGATGATGGGTCAACACCAGCGCAGTCACACCACAGCCAAAATTCAGTCCGGAAAGGATATCCGCATAAAGTCGGTTGGGAATGAATTTGAACACTGCAGAAGCAGATGACAACACAATGCATCCCATGAGAACACCACCGGCAATATTGACAATACCGGGGTTTTCATCGATCAATGCGCACAGAATCACCAGACTGAAACAGATGATGGCCTTGATTTTCCCAAAATTATTGGCAGCTCCGGAAAACCCGATCCGGGCCAGTATCCACCGGGCCAGGAACTGGCCTGCAAATTCAATGACAACAAGGGTCCACACCATTTTTGCAGAAATGATTCCGATGTGGGCAAAACCAATCAATGGCGGCAGGTAGGTGAGTTTATCGCAGACCGGGTCCAGCCATTCCCCCCACCTGGATTCCAACTGACAGGCGCGGGCGACAAGTCCGTCAACACCATCCAGTATGGCGGCAAATGTGAAAATAAAGATGGCCAGCGATGAATACCTGGTAAAGAAATACAGTCCGAAACCCAGAAATGCCAGGGCGGTACGCCAGTAGCAGATGGCATTGGGATGCATCAGCCATTGGTGTGAAAAAACAAATGCTTTCACAGACTGTTTGTGAATGGCCCGTGAAAACCAGGCAAAAAATCCTGTTCCAACAGCAGCAGAAACTGCAATCACCAAAACCCGTTCCATAAAACCATCGCTATTGATCTGTTTTCAATCTGCTTTTGTGTATCATCTTTGCGGCCAATAGTCTATGAAATGGTATGGATCAAGTAAAAAGCTCAAATTGATTTTTTCAATTCATCGTATAAAAACTCTTTGATCCCCATGGCAAACTGGTTTCTGGACAATTCCTCCGCCAGGTATTGATCATGCATGGACTGGTAGATATCCATTCCATGGGAGTCGTCCAGAAGCGCTTCGCCCGGCAATGTGTCCCGCATGGATTTTAAAACCGTATTTAAAAAAATGGATTCAAATCCCTGACACGCCTCTTTTAACTGCTCTTCTTTTAATGCATCTGTTTTCAGCCTGTCTGTCTGATTTTTTACCTGTTCCATCCGGGCTGCGGACAGATTCTGTGCCACAGGATCAACAGCCATTTTTCCCCCTTTTTTTCACAAAAATCAAATCACCACCAGCTCTGCCTGGAGTGCGCCAGCCGCCTTAATGCTCTGAAGGATACTGATCAGGTCCTGGGGTTTGACCCCAAGGGAATTCAACCCCCTGACCAGTTCACCAATGGTCGAGGTTCCTGTCAGTTCCATCACCTGCTCCTGCTCCACACCGTCCGCACCATTGTCAATGGTCACTGAGAGATCTCCATGGGCAATGGCGACGCTTGAGATGGTCACATCAGCGCCAATCACAACCGTTCCGGTTCGCTCGTTGATGATCACTTTTGCAACCGTATCCGGTATCACCGTAAGGGTTTCAACATCAGCGATGAATTCCGCTACATTCTGCTGCCACATGGTTTCCGGAACATTTAACAAAATAGCGCTGGCATCAATGGTTTTGGCGACCCCGGCCCCGAGAGAAACATTGATGGTATCTGCCATGCGTCTGGCAGTGGTGAAATCCGGTGTAAACAGCGACAGCGTCAATGTTTTCTTTCCATCCAGTTTAAAGGGAATTTCCCGTTCAACAGACGCACCACCGGAAATCCTGGCCACCTGGAGATGACTATCGCGATCATTGGCACCACTGGGCATGGCAATGGTCAATGAGCCGTTTGCCAGTGCATAAATCTGTCCATCCACTCCCTTGAGCGGTGTCAGCAAAAGGGTGCCGCCCTTCAGACTTTTGGCATCGCCCAAAGAGGATACTGACACGTCTATGGAATCTCCAATCCTGGCAAACGGCGGGATATTGGCAGTTACCATGACTGCAGCAACATTTTTCACTTTCAGCTGATCTTTATCAATAAAGATATTCATCTTTTCCATCATATTGGCCAGGGCCTGACGGGTAAAACTGACCCCGTCCTTGTCTCCGGTTCCATTGAGCCCCACCACCAGACCATATCCGGTAAGCTGGTTGGAACGAATTCCCTTGATGGCTGCCAGATCCTTTATTCTGGCACCGTGGGAAACCGTTGCGATGCCTGCCTCAAACCCGAGAACAGCCAGTATCATCAATAGATAAATTACTTTTTTTTCAGGCATGAGATCTTCCTTTTCCTACCACGGCCAGATATTGTCAATGATCCGGGTTCCCCACCCAGGTTTCTGTTTGTCAGCAAGGGCGCCTTTCCCATAATATTCAATCCGGGAATCTGCCAGAAAGGTCGATTTCACCCGGTTGGCAGACGAGATATCCTGAGGCCGGATAACGCCGGATACTGTAATGTACTGCACCTCGTTATTGACTTTCATGGCCCGGCGGCCAAAAATGCTCAGGTTCCCGTTTGGCAGAACTTCTGTCACCCGGGCAGCAATGGACGCAGTGACCCTGCCGGAACGGTCACTGGTGCCTTCTCCTTCAAATGAATTTGAAAATTCCGTTCCGATCAGCTGACTGTCACCCAGCGCAGCACCGAAGTCTGTTGATCTGCCCAAAAAATTAATTTTGGGCACGCCAATATCCATGCCGCTCTTTCGTGAACTTTCTGTGTTCACATCCATGCTGGATGTTGAGTTCTCGATAATATCAACGATCACAGTATCCCCTGCCCGATTGGCTTTAGAATCCTCATAAAAGGAGAGTCCTTTGTCCACCCACAAAGATCCCTCAGATGAGCGGGGCGGGGCAAATTCAGGCTGGAGCACCGGAGTTGTGGACACGCCTTCAGGAAGCACCAGGCGGCTTTGATCTGTTGGCGGACCTGAAATACAGCCAAGACCTCCCGCCAGAAAAAAACAGATCACCATGGTTTGAACACATCGTTTGCCTCTCATTTAGTATACCACCTCCACAATGGATTTATCCCTTACAACCCCCTGGACAAGCTGTCCTGAACTTAAATTTTCAACCTTGATGACAGCATTGGAATACCCGTCCTCCAGGCATTTGCCGGAAGTGACAATCGACATGTTGGCATTTTTTGCCAGCAGCCGGATGATATCGCCTTTTTTCATCAGCGGAGACGCTTCAAGGAAGCTGCTCCGTAAATACGCTCCGTTTTTCACACTGGTGGTCAGTATTTTTTGATCCACGTCATCAAAGCTGCGCAGATAATCATCCCGGAGTTCAAAAATATTTTTCTTGCGGCCCACCACGTCACTGCGGGAAAGGGTCTGGCCTCTGGAAAACGATCCGGTCACACAAAGAACGGTTTCAAACACTTTGACTTCACCGCTGAGGCGAAGCTTGTCATGCTTTTCTCCATCAATCATCACATCAAGAAAACCGGATATTCGCCCGTTTTTGTCCACCAGAGTGGTTGAATCCATTGAAAACTCCACATTCCCCAGTGGATAAGGTTTCAGCCCCCGGACACTCAAAGAGACCATCTGGCATTCCTTGTCTTTAAATATGTTTGACATGCGCAGGCGTACAAACTCAGCAATGGTATCTTCAGAAATGCTCTGGCTGGAACGTTTCACATATATCTGGTCTGGAAAAACAAGTTTGATACCCTCTGGCAGGTATTGCTCCCGCCGGACACTTGACAAGATTCTCCGCTCATCCAGAGCACGGATTTCACCCGGCTTCGGAGCCATTCCGATATCAATTTTTGAAATGGCTGCCGCTAAAAAATCACTGGCCTGGATCTGTGAAATCCCTCCCAGCAGAATACGATCCGTGTTGATCTGACTGGCCTGATTGACAACAATCCGGATCCCGATCCCGTGCGCTGCCGGATCCTTTTCCAGGGTATTTCCCCTGGCCGAACCCATCATGCCAGTGCCAGGTGCGATCAAAAAAACAAAAAGGAGCAAAACACCATATGTCATTGTATTATGCCGCATGACTCATCCTTCTACCGCTTCAGTCCATTGGCTGTGCTGAGCATGGCATCTGCTGTCTGAATGGATTTTGAATTGGCTTCATACGAGCGCTGTCCTGAAATCATGGAAACCATCTCTTCAATCACACTGACGTTTGATCCTTCCAGATAGTTGTTCACCACTGTGCCTGCGCCATCCTCACCTGGATTCCCTTCAATGGGTTCGCCTGAACCTTCTGTGGGACGGAACAGATTGTTTCCCACCGCATACAGGCCAGCCGGATTGATAAAAGTGGTAACCAAAACGTTTTCCGTGGCAAGGATCGCCTCATCTGCGCCATGGGCTGTCAGCGTGCCATTGTCCTGAAGCGTGACAACAACGGTCTCGAGGGGAAGTGCAATTTCCGGCTGCAGACGGTCACCAGCCGGTGTGGTTAAAAACCCTTCACTGTCCAGAGTGAAATTTCCAGCCCGGGTATACAACTCCTCGTCACCGTGAAGTACCCTGAAAAATCCATTTCCCTGGATGGCCATATCCAGCTGGTTATCGGTCTGAATATAATCTCCCTGTGAAAACAGTTTCTGCACGCTGGTGGGCCGAACCCCCATCCCCACCTGTATTCCTGTGGGCACCTGCCCGCCGCCGGGAGTGGTCTGTCCGGCAACCTGCAGGGTTCGATACATCAAATCCTCAAAATTAGCCCTGGATTTTTTAAACCCGGTTGTGTTGGAGTTGGCCAGGTTGTTGGCAACCACATCCGTCTGCATCTGCTGAGCATGCATGCCGGTTGCAGCAGACCAAAGGGATCGAATCATTGTCTACCTCCTTGCTGTTTTATCTGAGTTTTCCCACTTCGTTGATGGTTTTGGCATCAACCTCATCGAACGTCATCATGGATTTGGTAAAAGTTTCAAACATCCGATGGTAATCAATCATCCGCACCATCTCTTCCACCACCTTGATATTGGATTTTTCAAGGGCTTTGTGCGCAACGGTCACCGCTTCTGCCGGCAGTTCATCCAGAGTTTCATCAACATAGGACAACAAATTCTGGCCATTGCGCTCAAGTTTTCTTAAATCCGCAAAGGTGACAATATCCAGCGTGTCCACAATCTCACCGGCAACCATAATGTCGCCAGCGTCATTGACCTGCAAGTCATGTTCGATGTTGTCCACATCAAGGGCAATGGCACCGCCCTGTCCCATCACAGGATTGCCGTTCTGGTCCACCAGAATGCCGTTGATATCCAGTGAAAAATTTCCATTCCGGGTATATTGAATTCCCTGGGGAGTCTCAATTTTAAAAAACCCTTCACCACTTAATGCAATATCAAGGGGGTTTCCAGTGGTCAGAATGGTTCCTTGTGAAAAATCCTTGTTCAACTGGGCCTTGAAGCGGGCATCAAAGCTGATGGAATCCTTTTTAAATCCATTGGTGTCAGAATTGGCCAGATTGTTGGACACTGCCTCAAGTTTTCTTTCCTGTCGCAGGCCGCCCTGAACCGGACGGGTCATTTCAAGAATCATATCAAATCACTCTCCTGATAATCGTTTCGTTAAACAGATGGCTTGCAATATAAATGCCATCTCCTTCCGGGAGATTTTCAACCGGACCATGGCACCGGCACTCAGGACACATCCCCTGACTCAATCGAATGTAACTATTTGAAAATAAATCACTTTTGATCATTACTCCTGTAACGCGCCTGTGCTGGACGACGCCAGGCCTGCCAGATCTCCACACAAAACCGCCAAAAAGATGACGTGTCAAAAACAGCTGTTTTGACAGCGGTACACTGAAAAATTTTCCCGGTCCATCAATATGATCATCCTGACTTTTTCGGCAGCTTCGTGCAGATTAAGCTTGCATAAAACAGGGGTAAAGGCTAAACACAATCCTCACACCTTTTGTTTTAGAGGTGGGTAACTGTTTTTTTGTAAAAGGAAAAAAAATGGCATCAGATACGTTCAATAATGAAACTGTAACGCCCATTATCGATTTTGGCCCAACATTCGGCCTGACCGATTATTTCTGCCCGTTTTGCAATGAAAAGCTTTTCAGGGGGAAGGTCACCCGGTTTAGCATGGTCTGTTCAGGGTGTAACAAACTGGTTAAAAGCGAAGATATCGCAAAGAAAGACGCAGCAGATCCAGAATAGCCCTGCCTTGTTTATTTTTTATCCCGCTTGGAATTGATCGAATACACAAACGCCAGCAGTTCTGCAACCACAGCATAGATATCCGGTGGAATCTCTTCGTTGATTTCAAGGGAAGAAAGCACTTCGATCAGGTCAGGGTCATCTTTGATGGGGATATCATATTTGTGGGCCAGCTCAATGATTTTTTCCGCCACCAGACCCTGACCCTTTGCGGTGACCGTGGGAGCATCATGCTTGGCCTTGTCATATTGTAAGGCCACTGCTTTTTTCATCTGTTTTTTTTGCATTTTCTTCTATACCACGATATTCAATACCTGCTGCTCATCCGATTGAACAAGTGCATCAATCAGACAGCTGTCTTGAATATCTGCAGCTTTGACCGCCACCTGGCATTCCACTTGATGGACGGTATAATCAATGGCAGCCAACCGGGTTTTCAGCTCCGGCAGCAATGACTGAATATATTGACAAATGGTTTCATCTCCAGTTAAAAACCGGCCGGTAATCTCTTTTTTCAGTACGGAAAAATCTGCCCGCAACGGACCTAACCGGCTCATGTTCAACAAAAAAGAGATGCGGATCACCTTATCACGATCCTTATCTGATGAATCAGAAGACCTGCCGGTGTCGATCAGCAGCTGTCCGAACTGAAAACTCCTGTCGCTGAAGATGGGGAATGGCAGCAAAAACCGGCCGGAGTCCTGGGTGTTCTGGTTGATCAATTGAAAATTTTCCAGTGTATCCAGAAAATGGGCCCCGCTGCCTGGGGAATCGGCCTGGAGCGAACCTGCTGCAAAAAAATTTTTCAACAGCCCTGCCTTGAGATCTCCTTTCTGTAGAAGATCCAGAAGGTTCTTCAAATCCGGCAGATCTGCGGCATGGTTCAGAAGCGTTGCCAGATTTTTTTCCAACGTTAAACCGCCTTTTTCAATCAAGCGGGGCAAAAAATCCTTATCTGCATGTTCTGATCGCAATGCCAGTTGTTCCAGCAGCGTTTTGACCCCATCCATCCGGGAATGATTCAAATCAGGCAGAAACGTATTCCGGGCAAAAAAACGGATCAAAGAAGAGGTCTGACTGGTGCTGACCTGTTGGTCAGACGTCAGCAGTTTAAAAATGGTTGCGTTGTTTTCCAGGAAGACACGCAGTTCGATCTGTTGCCCCGGGGCAAACGCCATGGAGGTCCTGGCAGTGATTTTCTGCCCGTTGACCAGCAGTTGCATCAAGCCATCAGCTGAGGGCACCGTCAGCACTTTTGCCATCAGTACCTGACCATTTGTCAATTTTGGAAGCGATGTTTTCCCGGCATTATTGGATTGAACCACCATCTCGGCAGACGAATTTTTGACGGGATGGATCATTGATGCTGCTTCTCCATTTCAAGAAATTTTTTTTTCAGATCAATCACCAGTTTGACTTCTCCCTTTGGTATCGACAACCGGCGGGCAATGGTATCCAGATCGATTTTCTTTTGATACAGCGCGATAATCTGGTTCTGCTGGTCCAGTACCGGATCCTGGTGAAATGGCGCAATGGGTAGGGCTGCTTGAGAAGATGCCGTCATCAGAACCTCTTGATTTTTCTCCAGTTTCTTTTGGAGGGCATCGGCACGGGACAGGAGCAGATTGATGCTGATCACCCGCGAATCAAGCGCATCATTGAGTTCTTTGAGCAGCCGTTTTTTTTCAGTCACCTGTTCATCAAAACGGAGGGCAGTTTCTCTGGACTCTTCCACCAGGGGGTGGAGCATGTCAATGATATCACGGGCAGATTGTTTTGCCTGCTTTGCATCTTTGCTGCCTGACGGATCAATGTCTGTTTCCCCTTGTTCCCGGGATATCCGTAAGACAACTGCATTCAGCCGATTCATTTTTCTCAAAACAACCATCAGAAAAAAAAGCAGAGAAATGGTAATGAAAAACAATAGAATAATCCAGAACTCAGTGGAAGAAGATGCCATCATGCGGTTATGTCCAATATCCTGCCGGTTGCATCCGGATCTTTTGGCTTTTCATCCTGTTGGTTCTGCTGTTTTCTGCGGGCAAGCAGCTGTTTTCGCCTGAGAGCATCTTTTTCTTTCTTTTTTTTCAGTCTCTCAGACGCATCCGACTGCAGAACAGTGGTGCTGTTCACCTGATCAATGACTGCCTGCTGGGCAAGCGCCTGTTCCGGAGATGGTTTGGGTGTATGGGTCTGATGACTGAATTCCTGAGCAGCCCCGGACTGTTGAATCACAATGTTATGTCCAGGTACGGTTGTCATTTCTCCCCCTTCACACTCACTAACTGGCCTTGAAGGATTTAAAGCTCACTTTATGGATATATTCTCCGGGAATCACTTTTTTTAAAGCGGTTTCCACTGTCCACAGGATATCTGATTCTGTAATATCATCTTTGTTTTCAGCCACCAGGGTTTTATTAATGGCATCATAAATCAGATCCCGGTAAAATGGCTGATGTTCCATGATTTCATCATAAGCCCGCTGGTCTGAATAATCAATAGAGATATCTGCAGTGATATAGGTCAGTTCTTTGGATAAATCAGACGCCAGGATGACAAAATCCTCCAGAACCAGGTTTCCGGATGTGGGAAAAATAACCGGCTCTGAAATTTCAATATCAATGGTCTCCATATCCGGCTGAGCTGGCGGTAGCGGCTGAACCGGCTGCGTCGCAACCGGCTGGGAAACCATGGGGTATAATTCTTCTGGTGCCTCTTTGGGTGAAAACAAAAAATAGGCCGCTGGAACTGTAATTCCCAGAAGGATCAAGACAGCAACTCCAGCCATGACCAGCCTGGATTTAAGCCAGCTGGCTGTTTTGGACTCACTGTGCAATCTTTCCAACCCCGGCAGGGGCAAATCATCATCTCCTTCCAGGACCACCTGGTCTTCATCTGCCGACTGACCCAACACCCCATGGTCGTCTCCCAGAATATCGTCACTGTCCCCCAGTTCATCATCCAGACCAAGATCGGCACTGTCGCCCATTAAATCTCCAAGAACATCTTCATCTTCCTGGTCTGCTGCCATCAGGAGCGTATCAATATCATCCTGGGAAATTAAAAGATCGTCCTCCGCAGCCGCACCTGTATCGTCTGTTTCATCGATTTCGTCAGCGATCTCTTCATCATCTTCGTCATCTTCCAGCAAAAGCGCATCAATATCTTCCTGGGAAACATCTTCACTGCCTTCATCAAGATCCGGCAATATCATATCGGATTCCGGCATGAGAAAGTCATCTGCATCGTCCAGAACTACAGGCGGATCTTCTGCCAGTGATGGGTCAGGCTCTGGTAACGCATCAGGCGCAGCAGTATCCATGTCTGGATCCGGGTTGCGGTCAAAATCGCGGACGAGCTGATCAAGAGTTTCCTGGGTGATCAGCGTATCCTGCACACTTACCGCCTCTGATGCATCAATCAGTGTATCGCCTTGAAAAATCTGCTCTCCGGCATCATCTGCCATCTCAATATCACTGGGTTTTTCATCTGTCTCCACATCTGAAGCATCCGTGTGCATCAATTGATCGATATCATCCTGGGAGATCAGATCCAGAACATCATCTTCAACGTCATCGTCGCCAGACGCGGCAGTATCTGCCATTTCAACAGTTGAATTCATCAGGCTGTCGATATCATCCTGGGACAACTCGCCAAGGGAATCGTCATCTGTATCATCCAGAAAATTTTCTTCCATGGCCTCAACAGAGGAGGATTCCATCAGTTTATCAATATCATCCTGAGAAATTAAACTGTCATCTTCTAATGTTGGATCAGACATTTGATGCCCTCATTTCATGAAAAATAATCTTTCAACCTGGCTTTCAGTTTCACCAGGACTGCGGTGTGGATCTGGCAGATCCGGGACTCGGTCAGCGAAAGCACCTCACCGATCTCTTTTAATGTCAATTCGTCAAAATAATACAGCGACACCACCATCTGCTCTTTTTGTGTCAATGTTTTGATCGTTTCTGCCAGAACCAATGCCAGCTCTTTCTGATCAAAAGAATCGGCAGGATCTTCATCTCCTTTAATTCCGGACTGAAAACTGGTTTGAGAGTAGGTCTCGTTCTTCCGGGTCTTGATGAATTCATCCAGGCGCAGCACCCCTGCGCCATGAATGGTGGTGAGCATATCATAATACCCGTCCAGAGACACCCCCAGTTCCCGGCAGATCTCATCATCATCTGCAGGTGCTTTTTTCCGGTCTTCAATGGACTTGACCGCCCGGGAGATATCCTGAATTTTTTTCCGGGTGGTTCTCGAATACGGGTCCATGCTTCGCAGCTCGTCCAGAATCGCCCCTTTTATTCTGTACTGGGCATAGGTTTTCAGGCTGACATGCTTGGATGGATCAAATTTATCCACCGCATCAATCAAACCCAGTGACCCTGCTGAAACCAGCTCATCAAAAAAAACACTGGACGGAACCCGCATGGCAAACCGTGCTGCAATATGCTTGACAAGATAGGCATATTCAACAATATTTTTCTCACGGTCCGCATCTGATGCCATTTTGGTGTCCCGGTACGGTTTTTTCATAAACGACTGATTTTTTTCATCTAATTGACCGGTTGAAATATCCTGTTCATAAAAAATGTCAGATTCCCGTTTGACCGTTCCTGAACAGGGCTGTTCATCAGCTGATGCGCAATATTTTCCAGGGCTTTTGCTGCAGCGGAATCCGGTGCACTGTCCATGACCAGGCCTCTTTTTTGAACTGCCACCTGCAATTGCCGATCCATGGGGATATATCCGGCATATTCCAGTACCACATTCTTTAAAAATCGATCCAGAGCGCCGCTCAAGGATGCATATACTTTTTTGGCTTCTGCTTCAGACGCCACCATATTGACAATCAATTTGAAATGATTGGTTCCATACTGCTGAGACATGACTTTCATCATGGCATAGGCATCCGTAATTGATGTGGGTTCCCGAGTGGCAATCACAATGACTTCATCACATGCTGAGTTAAAATACAACACATTGGATGAAATTCCGGCACCAGTATCCACCAGAATGATGTCTGCCATATCTGCAAGGGTTTCAAATTCACTTAAGAGGTTGAGCTTTTCCCCTTCTCCCAGCTGGGCCAGGTCTGAAAATCCAGAACCACCCGGAAGGATTTTAATGCCATGTTCCGATTCCACCAGTACCTGCTTGAGGGTTTTTTCCGACTGGATAACGTGGCGGATACTGTACCGGGGCCTTAAATTAAAAATAATGTCAATGTTGGCAAGACCGACATCCGCGTCAATGATGACCACCCGCTTTCCTGCTCCGGCAAGGCATACCGCCATATTGCCGACAACATTGGTCTTTCCGACACCGCCCTTGCCACTGGTTACAGCGATCACCCGCGGAACCGGTCTGTTCCCGTCCGGCACCTGATTTACCCCCTTGAAAAGTCTTTGATCTTTAACGACTTTTCGAAGCCCTTTTGCTTGATCCACCGTCTTTTGTCTCCTTTGGTTCCTTTTTGAGAATAATCCGTAACAGGTGCTGCGCGTCCGGAACAATCAGATCCTCAGGAACCTTTTGCCCGTCTGCTATGAGGGAAACAGGCAATTGAATATCACACAGATGATCCAGTATCTTGCCGCACCGCCTTGTTTCATCTATCTTTGTAAAAACCACTGTATCTGGATTGAACACTGAAAAAGCCGCTGCAGCTTCTTTTATAATAATCGATTCACTGGTAACACTCAAGACCAAATGAGATGAAATCCCAAAATCACTGTGAATCAACTGCAATATTTCATCAATTTTCAGTTTGTCTAAATGGCTGTGGCCGGCGGTATCGATTAACACCATGTCCATTGACCGCATCCGGTCCAGGGCGCAGGACAGATCCTGTCGGCTGAAGGCTGGAACACAGACCAGCCCCATGATCGATGCATAGGCCTTAAGCTGTTCAAATGCCCCCACCCGGTAATTGTCAATAGAGATCAGACCCACATTCATTTTCCGCTGATAGGTCAACATGGCGGCAAGTTTTGCAATCGTGGTGGTTTTGCCAACCCCGGTAGGCCCGACAAAAGCAGCCACATGGGGAACGCCGGAACGATTGTCCCTGGAAAAAAAATCCTTTGTTGAAATTCGATCCAGGCAGTGGCGGATGACACTTTTTTTCAATGTTTTGATTTTCTCTTCCGGATCTGAACCATCAGGCATCTCTAATCCCGCTGCCTGGACAATTTCACCGGCAACTGCCTCACTCACCCCTGCCCTGAGCAAAGAAGCCAGAATCCCCACAGATTCTACATGCCTGCATGCCATATGGCGCATACTGCTGCTGAGTCCGGCAAGGGAAATCATATCCTTGATATCGGCAATATCGTTTTTGATGACATCCATCAAATCTGTTTTGGAACCGGAAAAAGATGACTGGGGCGGCGGAATCGCAGCTTCGACCTCAAACATGGTTTTTGCATACGGGTCAAACGGCTTTTTGGGAATTTTCCGGGTGCTGAGAATCATGGCATCAGAACCCAGTTCTTCCTTGATGCTGGCAATGGCCTGCTGAATATTCTCTGCCTTAAAAACTTTCCTATTCATCTTTTAAACTCACCTTTCCACTTGCCTGTAAATTAATATCATCCACAATTTCTGCGTGGGATACCACAAAAACAGCCGGCAGTGACGGCTCAATCAACTTGCGCACGTGACGTCTCAGGTTCGGCGTTGTCATGATCACCGGCTGGGTGTTCAAGGCGACCTGCTGCTCAACCTGGGCGCTCATCGCCTTTACGATCTGCACAACCAGCTTGGGATCCAGCGCAAGGTATGATCCATGCTCCGTACGCTTGACATTTTTCATCAGAACCTCTTCCAGATGCTGATCCAGGGTGATCACCTGGAGAACCTTACCTTCCTGGAGATACGGCGCCAGCATCGATTTTGCAATCCGCTGACGGACATATTCGGTCAACAGATCCGGATCTTTCCCCATGGGTGAAAAGTCTGCCAGAGTCTCGACAATCGTCAGAAGATCCCGGATGGAAATCCGCTCCCGGAGAAGGTTCTGCAATACTTTCTGCACCACACCGAGGCTGAGCATGTTGGGAATCAGCTCTTCCACTGCCTTGGGACTTCGTTTGGCCAGATTGTCCATCAGGTGCTGTACTTCCTGCCTGCCCAGAAGATCATGGGCATTGTTGCGGACAATTTCCGTCAAATGGGTGGCAATAACAGTGGAGTTGTCCACCACTGTATATCCGGCAAATTTTGCTTCTTCTTCTCTCTCCTGCGGAATCCATTTGGCCGGCAGGTTAAACGCCGGCTCAATGGTGTCAATGCCATCAATGGCCTGGGCATTGCCGCCAGGATCCATGGCCAGAAGATGGTTGATCATCAATTCAGTCCCGGCAGCTTCAACGCCCTTGATCATCAGACGGTACTGTCCCGGGCTCAGGTTCAGGTTGTCCCGGATATGGATTGGCGGAATAATGACGCCCATTTCAGTGGCAAACTGTCGGCGTATAGCCCGGATGCGCCCGAGAAGCGTGCCATCCTGCTGCTTGTCCACCAGCGGAATCAATCCATAGCCCACCTCCAGTTCAATGGTATCCAGGTTCAGGAGATGATCAACATCTTCTGGTGCCCCGGATGTCTCCTCTTCTGCGCTTGTCTTCTCTTCAGCCAGCTTTTCCTCTTTGGCCGCCCCTTCTTCTTTTAAAAAATACCAGGCAATGGTGCCCAGAACAAGGCCCAGAGTCATGAAAGGGATCGAAGGCAGCCCTGGGATCAGTCCCATACCAAAGATGATTACCGCGCCGATAAATACGGGTGTGGAACTGGCCAGCAGGTGTTTGGCAAACTCCTTGCCCATTTTCATGCTGGAGCCGGAGCGGGATACCAGAAGACCGGCAGCAGCCGATACCAGAAGAGCGGGAATCTGGGAAACCAGTCCATCCCCCACGGTTAAAAGGGTATAGTTGGCCAGGGCTTCTCCCATTTCCATTCCCTGCTGCAGCACCCCGATGACAAATCCGCCCACAATGTTGATCAAGGTGATCACGATACCGGCAATGGCGTCTCCCCGGACGAACTTGGAGGCACCATCCATGGCTCCGTGGAATTCTGCTTCCCGCGCAATGGCCTGTCTGCGATCTCCAGCCTCGATCTCGTCGATCATTCCAGCGTTGAGATCCGCATCAATGGCCATCTGCTTTCCCGGCATGGCATCCAGAGTAAACCGGGCCGCGACCTCTGCAATCCTGCCGGCACCTTTGGTGATGACCAGAAAATTGATCAGCACCAGAATAATAAATACCACAAGGCCCACCACATAATTTCCACCCACAACAAAACTGCCGAAAGACTGAATAATGTCGCCGGCAGCAGACGGTCCCTCGCTGCCACGCAGAAGAATCAACCGGGTGGAGGCCACATTCAACGACAGCCTGAATAAAGTGAGCACCAGCAGGAGGGACGGAAAAATGGCAAATTCCAGGGGTTTTGTAGTGTACATGGTGGTGATGAGCACCACGATAGCAAAGGATATATTCAGCGCCAGAAAAAAATCAAGGACAATGGGATGCAATGGCAGGATCATTGCCATGAGAATCCCGATAAAGGCCACCACAACCAGAATATCTGACGATTCGTTTTTAAGTCCTGAAAGAATTCCTGCTCTACTGACTGCCATTAAAACTCCACGCTGAAAACACTGTTTTTTGACAAAAAGTCAAACCATTGACGCCATCTTAAGATGTTTTTCCCTTTAACTTGTATACATAGGCCAGTAATTCCGCGACTGCCTGGTAAAACTCTGAAGGGACCTCCTGGCCAATATCAACTATCCTATACAAATTCCGGGCCAATGGTTTGTCTTCCACCAGGGGAATATCATTTTCCTGTGCAACCCGCCGGATATTTTCCGCCACCGGCCCTGCCCCCTTTGCCAGAACAATCGGCGCATCCATCTGGGTCTTGTCATATTTGATGGCCACAGCCAGGCGGGTCGGGTTGGTCACCACCACATCCGCATCCGGAACATCCGCCATCATCCGCTTTCTGGCAGCTTCATGCTGGAGCTGCCTGATTCTGGACTTGACAACGGGATCACCGTCTGTCTGCTTGATCTCGTCTTTGACCTCTTTTTTGGTCATCTTCTGATCCTCCAGAAACTTCCATTTCTGATAGGCATAGTCCAGAACAGCCAGCACAATCATGATCAAACAAACCTTGATGATCATGTAAAATGCGGTTCGAAGGATGAACAGCAGGATATAGCCGACACTCATGTCTGCCAGAAGGGTGATATCCGTCAGAAGCGTTTTGATGGTGGAATATCCGACAAAAGAGATCACGGTGATCTTGAAAATGGATTTTAAAAACTCCACCACCGCCCGTGAGGTAAACTTTTGTTTAAACCCGTTGATCGGATCCAAACGGGAAAATTTGGGTTCGATGGCTTTCCAGGAAATCACAAAACCCACCTGTGCCAGATTGGTAATCAGGGCCATGACCACCACCGCCAGCATCACCGGGATACAGATCTTGATGACCATAAATGTATGAAAGCCCAGAAGCCTGACCACATCAACGCTCTGCAGGGATGGAATCTTTGTGAAAACCAGGTTGTGGTGCAGTACCCTTGCCAGATCTTCATAAAAAGAACCCGCAGTTGCATACAGGGCACAGGCACCGGCAATCAAAACAAAAACAGACGGGATTTCAATGCTCTTGGCAACCTGACCTTCCTCTCTTGCCTTGGAAAGCTTACGCGACGATGCGTCTTCGGTTTTCTCTCCACCGCTCTCAGGATCTTCAGCCATGAAATCCTATCCTCCACCCGTATAAAACAGCAGATATGTCAAGACCTGGCGAAAGCCGTCAACATAATTTCGGGTCACCACCAGAATAATCTGAAGCGTCAACCCAAACAGCAGCAGTCCCACGACAATCTTTAACGGAAACGCCACAATCATGACATTCATCTGGGGGGAAAACTTGGCCATCAGCCCAAAAGAAACCGTTACAAACGCCAGGGATGCAATCACCGGGGCGCCGATTTTAAGGGCCAGGAAAAACAGATGCCCCCCGAATTCCAGAAGTTTGACCATCAAGGCATCATGCATCATGAAATAACCGATGGGGACCAGACGGAAACTGTCCACCACCGCCATGAACATGATGTGATGACCATTGAACAGAAGGAAAATAACGATGCAGACCCAGTATCCCAGCTGGTCCATGATTGAGACATTGGCACCGGTCTGCGGGTCCACCACATTGATCATGGCAAACCCCATCTGAAAACCGATCACCTGACCAGCCAGCTGGACCGAGGCAAAAAAGATCCGCAGACTCAGCCCCAGCGCCAGGCCGATCAGAAACTCGGCAAGAATCAAAAGCCCTGTGGCTCCGACAGACAACGGGAAACGGGTAATATCCACCGGCACAACCGTATAGAACAGCAGGGAAACCACCATGACAAATCCCATTTTCAGCCGGGCCGGGAACACATCAGATGAAAACAGCGGAAACATGAAAAGAAGAATGCTGATCCGCAAAAGCACCAGCATGTAGGTTCTGAACTCAACCGGATCGATCACATTGAGAATATCCATGGTCAACTCTATCGGATATAGATGGGAATGTTTTCAATCACGTTGACGGTAAAAGAGGTCATTTCTTCCAGCATCCAGGGGGAGGCATACAGCAGGCCCAGAAAAACAGCGATAATTTTGGGAACAAAGGTCAATGTCATCTCCTGAATCTGAGTAACCGCTTGAAAAACACTGATCACAAGTCCGGCCAGCAACCCAAGCCCCAGCATGGGCATGGAAAGATAGATGGTCAGCAAAATGGCCTGCTTGGCATATTCAACCACAAATTCAGGGGTCATGATTATATTCCAAAACTTTTTAAGAGTGATCCGGTTATCAGATGCCACCCATCCACCAGGACAAAAAGCATGAGTTTAAACGGCAGGGAAATCATGATCGGCGGCAGCATCATCATCCCCATGGCCAGCAGTACAGAGGCCACAACCATATCAATGACCAGAAACGGGATATACAGAACAAAACCGATAATAAACGCGGTTTTAAGCTCACTGATCACGTACGCGGGAATCAAAACCAGAAGCGACACATCCTCCTGCGTCTGGGGCTTTTGAATCTCTGCTTCCTTGACAAAAAGCGCCAGATCATTTTCCCGGGTATTGAGCAGTAAAAATTTCCGGATGGGCTTCTGGGCAGCATCAAAAGCCTGGTCAAAAGGGATCTGGTATTCAAGATAAGGATTCAATGCGGTCTCATACACTTCCAGGGCCACCGGCCTGATGATGAAAAACGTCATGAACAGGGCCAGACCAATGATCACCTGATTGGGCGGACTGGACTGGGTCCCGATGGCCTGGCGCAGAAAATGGAAGACCACCACCAGCCGTGTAAACGGCGTCATCAAGATTAAAATAGCCGGGGCCAGGGTCAGAACCGTTAACAGGGCAATGATTTCAAGTACCACAGCCACTTTTTCCGGAGAATCTGCGGTTTCCACATTCAATTCCAGAGATGGAACCGGAAACGTTACAGCATGGGCAGCACTGCAGGACAGCAGAAGCACCAGAACAACCATCATGATCCGCTCAGGCTTCATCTGAATCATCCTTTAACGTCCTGCCCATTTTGCGATTTAAAAACTGGGCAAACCGTGATCTGTCACGGGTGGGTTCACCTGATATCTCAGGGGTGCTGCCAAAGTCTGCAATTTTGGAAATCTGGCCGCTGGTCACCCCCACCAGAAGGGTCTGACCCAGAACATCGATCAAGACCAGCTTCTCTTTCGGACTCAGATGGTGAATTGCCATGATGTTGATGATATTTTTCCCCCCTTTTGCCCCCCGCGATACCGATAATTTCTTTGTCAGGTAAAACACAAAGATCAAAAGGGCCAGAACCAGAAACAGCATGGCAAACGTCTGACCAAATGCAAACCATATGCCGGAGGAGGTGTTCATTCTTCTGATGCCAGAGATTTGACCCGGTCAATCGGCGTAATCACATCTGTCAACCGGACACCAAATTTTTCATTGACCACCACCACCTCGCCTCTGGCGATCAGTTTCCGGTTGATATACACTTCAAGGGGTTCTCCAGCCAGCTTGTTCAGCTCAATGATCGAGCCCTGGCCCAGCTGAAGCAGATCATTGACCAGCATCCGCGTTTTTCCCAGCTCCACAGAAAGCTCCAAAGGGATGTCCAGAATAAAATCAAGTTCCCGTTCACCACGCTCGACGGTTTCTTCCGGGGTCTCTTCAGGCATTTCTTCATTTTCCGGGCTTTCGTTTTCTTCAACCATGGTTAATTCTCACAATCTGTTATAATTTTATCTTTGACTTTAAATGCCTGAAATCCCCGCTGAACACCGACATATCCGGTCAGTTTCTCCAGACCGGAAATAAAGCAGCTCAACGGTTCACTGGCATCCTTGTCCAATTGAATGACATCTCCTTTTTGCATATACACCAGCCGTTCTCCGGTAATTTCGGTTCTGCCCAGCTGGAACCTCACCTCTACCACAGAGTCCAGAATCACTTCCCTGATCCGCCTGCGCCAGTTGCTGTCGATCTCCTCGGTCTCTGCCTGAACACCCGAAGACAGTTTGTGCCGCATGGGCTCAATCATGGAGTAGGGGTAACAGACCACCAGATTCCCGGCAGACTGCTCAAGCTCGATTTCAAACCGGGTGACCAGGACAAGATCCGTGGGCAGCACAATCGCAGTAAACTGCGGGTTCATTTCTGAGCGGATCAAAGATGCTTTGACCGGCTCAATCGGTGCCCAGGAGGCTTCGATGTTCTTCAGAACCGCCAGAACCGCTTTTTTGATCATCACTTCTTCGATGGTGGTAAACTCCCGGCCCTCAACCCTGGCCTTTCCAAGGGCTTCGCCACCAAAGAATGTATCGATCAGATTGTACACCAGCTGGCTTTCCAGTACGATCAACCCAAGCCCCCTCAACGGCTCCATCCTGAACACATGAAGACTGGTGGGAACTGGAAGGCTTCGGACAAATTCGGAAAACTTCAAGGTATCAAACGGGTTGGCACTGACATCCACATTGGTCTGCAGCAACGAGGAAAGTGTTGCCCGCACCTCTCTGGACAACCGCTCATTAATGACATCAAAGGTGGGCATTCGCGCCCGGACCACCTTGTCCTGGCTGGTAAAATCATAGACGGAGATCCCCTCTACCGCCTCAGGTTTGGCTGCATCGGTTTCCGTTTCAACTTCACCTGAATCCAGTCCGTCTAATAGGCTGTCAACTTCGTCCTGTGATAGTATTTCACTCATAATTTCATCACTGCATTACAAAATAGGTAAAATAAACATTTCGAACCGTCGGGGACGGAAAGAGGGCGTTAATCTGTGTCAAAAGGCGATATTTGAGCAGAAGCTTGCCTTCTGGATTTCTCAATTCCAGCCAGCCCATTTCAGCCACCTGATCAATAACAATCTTGCGGATGCTGTCTGTCAAGGTGTGGACCTGCTTTCGATACCGGTGATCCATCAGTTCCAGAGACAGGTTGATGCTGACCATGCCCATGGCCGTGTTCCGCTTCAGGGGAATCCGCTCAAACGGATCCAGGTCAACGACATCATCAAACACAATCTCTTGGCTGGAGACTAAAAACTTTTGCCGGGTTTCCATTTGAATCACCGGATCTGCCCCTTCTGTTTCAGCCGGATCTTTGGGACTGAAAACCGTCCACAGCACCACACCAACAAAAATGCAGCTCAGCACTGAAACGGTAATGATCACCACAATCCGTTTGTGAGCCACGAAAACCGTTTTCACTCTGCTGCTGACCGCTGTCATCAATGGGGTCAGAGAAGGGAGCTTCTTTTTGCCTTTGGAATCCGGTGCTGCGGCATCTTTATTTTGACCGTTTAATCTGTTTTCTGCCAAAACAACTCCTGATATGAAAGGGTCATGGGTGTTTTACTGTTTTGAAAAGCAATCCTTGTGCCAGCCTGATTTTTTGAAGGATTTTATACGGCACACAACCGGGTCAGATCGCCTTACAGCATAGTATAGAGGCACCGTCCAGGTTTTGCAAAGGTTTTTATCCCTCTGAAGCAACCCAATCTGGGACAAGCAGGACTGTCAATGCCGGTCATGGAGCGTCATAAAAATGACAAGGGACCTGAAACCCTTCCGGTTTTCAAGCCCCTTTTGAATTTGCGGTGTGCAGACCCCTGAATTATCGTTTCATCTGGATCACCGTCTGCATCATATCATCCACAGTGGTTACAACCTTGGAGTTGGCCTGGAACCCTCTCTGGTTGGTAATCAATGACACAAACTCCTCTGAAATATCCACATTGGACATCTCCAGAGAATTGGGAGCAAGGGTACCCAGCCCGTTTTCACCGGGCTTGTTGGTAATGGCACCACCACTGGCACGGGTTTCTCTGAACAGGTTTCCGCCTTCATTGGACAGACCGTAGTTGTTCAGAAATTTCGCCAGCCCGATCCGGAACAGAGGGATGAGCTGACCATTGGAGTAAATGCCGGTGAGAATCCCGTCTGTGGCCACATCCACCCCTTGAAGATCTCCTGCTGCGTATCCATCCGCATCCTGAAAAACTGTGGTGGACGACTTTGAATACTGGGTGGTGGACAATGAGTCATTCACAAAATTGGTACCATCGTACCGGGTACCGAGATTCAGGCGGATATCAGTTTCTGTGCTACCGAACTCGCCGCCGAGAAAATCAGTGGTGAAAGCAAAATATCCGGTCTTTCTGATGGCATCTTTGGAAATCTCTGTCCAGGCAGTTGATCCCTTGATATCAAATTTGATGGTGCTCCGGTCCCGGAACGGATGGGTGCTGGCACCATATTTCAGTGGATCGGCAAAGGTAAAGACAATATCATCATCGTCTGATTCATTTCCAGATCCGTCCAGATCAATCACAACCTGGGTCTGATCTCCTTTCAGTGTGGCATTGGCATATTCCACTGGCACCTGACTTGGATCGGCATTAAAACGCAGACTGTCAAGGTTTCCGATCACCCCGCCGCCGGCAGTGACATTAAATTCAAGATCATCCGTGCCGTCTTGGTCAAAATCAATGGCAATCCCATTGGCAAATGAACCAGCCGTCAGCACTGCATTGGGGTATTCTGACGGCGGAGACGGATCAATCTGAAATGAAATGCTCTGTCCGCCTGCCGTGTTCAGAACGGAACCGAATGTATACTGAATCACACTGGCATTGGCGGTGTTGGCAGGCTCCCAGATCTGGAGCTGCACCTGTGTATTGCTGGTGCCGGCAGTCAAAATCGCCAGCGCTGTTGTTCCACCGCCATTATTCGCTGTCCAGTTTGCACCGTCCCAGGCCAGGGTCACGGATGTGGACACG
>JAABSK010000386.1 GCA_011390435.1 Desulfobacteraceae bacterium
TTTTGCCCCCTGGGACTGGATGATCACGGTATCCGCCTACAGAGAGGAGTTTTCAGAACTCATGGATATCCAGGATTTTGAAAAAAGCATTCTGGATCAGCGGCTGGGCAAAACCGGGTATGCCAGTGTCCTGGACACGGACGGCACCTTTATTATTCATCCGGAATTCAAAGGCACCCCTATCTTTTCCATTCCGGAATATGCGGATTCAGGTTTCAGGGAAATTTTGACAAAATCCGGCGGCACCCGCACCATTTTCCGGCCGGAAAGCACGCCAGGCCGCCTTGACCAAAAACAGGTGCTATTCAACCCTATTCCTGAATTTCAATGGATTGTCGCCTCTGTCATCCATATGGATGATTTCTTCTCTCCCCTGGATACCATCCAGAAATTCATCATCATTGTGGGGATGGTTTCTCTTCTGATCTTTGTACCCATCACTTTTTTTCTCAGCGCCACCATCACGGAACCCCTGCGGAACCTCAAGGACCGGCTGAATGAAGACATCGATACCGGAAAAGGGTTTTCAAACCGGATGGTGATTCCACACTCGCTGGATGAAGTAGGCCAAATCACTTTTTACTACAACTCCTTCATGGAAAAACTGGAAACCTACAGCCGGGACCTCAAGGCCCAGATCGCCGAACGCAAACTGGCCCAGGAAGCGCTGCAGGAAAGCGAAGAAAGATACCGGTCCGTGATGGAAGCGGCCCCGGACCCCATCATCGTCTACGACATGACCGGACGTGTCACCTATTTCAACCCAGCGTTCACCCGGGTGTTTGGCTATACCCTGGAAGAATGCCTGGACAGGAAGATGGACCATTTTGTGCCCGAAGAACAGTGGAAACAGGCAATGGAGGGAATTCAGGCCATCCTGGAAGGCCATGTGCTTGCCCGCACCGAAACCACCCGCAAAGCCAGGGACGGCCGGCTCATCGAAGTCACCCTCAGGGGATCGGTGTACCGGGACAAAAACGGCAATCCCTTAGGAACGGTGATCACACACCGGGACGTGTCCCAGGTTAAGCAGCTGGAAAAAGTGATCATGGAGATTGGAGAAAAGGAACGCCAGAAAATCGGCAATGACCTCCACGATGATCTGTGCCCCCATCTCATCGGCGTGGAAGGGCTGAGCAAAGTCCTGAAGAGCAAAATGGAGAAAACCGCCCCTGACGCGGCCCGGTCAGCACAAAACATCATCCGGCTGATCCAGGAAGCCATACAGAAAACCCGGATGCTGGCCCGGGGCCTGTGCCCGGTATATTTCAAACACGGACTGCTGTCATCCTTGCAGGAACTGTCCGCTAACACCCGAATGCTCCACCAGGTGAACTGCGCCCTGCTGTACCATGAAAAAATACCGGCCGGCAACGACATGGTCAATGTCAACCTGTACCATATCGCCCAGGAAGCGGTGCAGAACGCAATCCGCCACGGCCGGTCCGACCGCATTGTCATCGAGCTGGCCCAGAAAAAAACCTGGTTCTCCCTGCGCATCACAGACAACGGCACCGGCTTTGTTCCGTCTCAGGAATTTCAGGGTATGGGACTTCGCATCATGAATTACCGGGCCAAGCTCATGGGGGCATCCCTGGAGATAGAATCCAATGGTACCGGCACCTGTGTCACCCTGAAACTGCCGATCAGTGCCCTGCAATCTCCTGATGGCACCTGTTAGGGCCTGCCTGCTGGTGGAAATATGTCTGTCTTTGTTTTGCGGCGATTGCATAAAAGGCAAAAACATGGTATTTGCATATCAGCAACAAACCGATAACCAACCGATGTTATGGTCACAAAAAAGACAAAAAAGAAAATTCCTACCCTGATCCAATCATTTAAGGAGAATTGATGCGGCACGCTTTAATACGTTCATGCGGTTATTTCTGGTTCGTCCTGGTATTATTTGTTTTTACCCTGCACCCATTCGAGGCAGTCGCCCAGGAGGATCACTCCGGGGACACTGATCCTTCCAGAGTCAGTATTGAAAAATTACTGCAGGATCTGGAAGACCCGCAACAACTGGAAACCCTTAAACAGGACCTGCGGGTGCTTCTTCGGGCCAGCGAAGCATCTTCCGGGGAAACAGGGGCTGAATCCAACGGCTTTGCCGGACAGCTGCTGAGGGCAATGTCCGGTTACGTGCAAAAGATCAATCATGTGTTGGCAGACGTGGGGCAGAACATGCTCCAGATACCCGATCTGGCCAGGGATATTGCCGGGCAGGCCCGGGATCCGGAAATACTTCGGAACTGGGGGGAAATGGGCGGCAAAGTCATACTGGTTCTGCTGGCAGGGTTTCTGGCACAGTTACTGATTACCCGCCTTTTGTCCAGGGTCCGCAGCTCTCTGGAAGATCGTGAAACTTACAGCAAGGGGTTCAGAGCCCTTCTGATGTCTGGCAGTACATTGCTGGAATTGATTCCCATAGCCGCCTTTGCCGCTGCAGCCTATGGACTGCTCCCCCTGCTTCAACCGAGCGCAGGCACACAGCTTGTTGCCTTGACGTTGATAAACGCCAATGTCCTGGTCAGAGTGATTCTGGCCTTTACCAGGCTGTTGCTCATGCCGGGGATCCCTTCTCTCAGGTTACTGCCTCTGGACAGCGAGTCCGTGCAGTATCTTTATATCTGGGTCAGAAGAATCGTCAGAATTTCGGTTTACGGCTACTTTATCCTTGAAGCGGTCTTGATCCTCGGGCTTGTTTCCAGTCTTTACCTTTTTCTTCTCAAAATGCTGGGGCTGATCATTGCCCTGATGGTGATCATTCTTATTCTGCAGAATCGCACGGATGTGGCCTGGTGGCTGCGCGGAGACAATAAACAGACAGAAGCGCCTGAGATGCAGACAGAATCGGACACCTCTGATCCCCTTTTGCGAAAGGCCGAGACTGTAACTGCTTTACGTCGCCGATTTGCCGATTTCTGGCACATTGCTGCCATATTGTTTACCCTGGGGATATTCGGAATATGGGCCCTGGAAATCGAGGGCGGGGTTTACTTTGTGATCAGGGGACTGATC
>JAABSK010000387.1 GCA_011390435.1 Desulfobacteraceae bacterium
GTGTGCCGATCCGTTCAAGGGCAACTGCAACCACCGCTTCAACAAATTGCATGGGACTGACTTTTTTGACTGTGTTCTCTAAAATCTGTTTTGCAGCCAATCTGTCCAGAGACAGAAGGGCCTGGATAAACTCATTGATAACCGTTTCCATTTTTTCCTTCAGAATTTTTTTATCAGATATTTCTGATCGGGCAAGGTGATTGACTAAGAATGAAATTCTTGTTAATGACTATCATTTTTTACAAAAAAATCAAGGATTTAAACCATACTGACAGGGTTGGGTATTGAATTTGACACCCCCATGGTTTCGTGTGGGTTGATGCCATTGACTTTTTTGATTTTCCCACCGGCTTGGAGATGATCAGCAGCATGAAAGCACTGCCATCTTCCCCTGAAATCATTATCATTACCGGAAAACAACTGTTTGCCGAAACCATCCATCTGCCGGCATACATCAAGGAAAAGATGATTCATGCGGTATTGCACAAAAAGGCCGGGTACAACACAGACCAGCTGAAAACCGCGTGCCAGCTGTCCGGCCTTTCCCTTTCCGGAAGGTATGCCCGTTTGAAAAAATACGGGTTAAGCTGAATCCTGTTCCACCTGGGGAACGGTCAGGCCCCCGTCCATCAGAAACAGTACCCGGGCATCCGGCCCTTTTTCTTCCAGTGCGGCATCCATGGCGTTCTGCAGTGAGCTGAACGGTCGGATAAACAGCTTGGCGATGGTCTGGGCATCCACGTCTGTCACTCCCCACATCTGTGCCCACAGACCGATTTCTGCCATTTTGGCGGCTTTATGATATCCCAGGACATATTTTTCTTCAATGGTGTCCAGGGCAGCTTTCGGGGTGTCGCTCGAACCCAGCAGGTCGGCAAAGGCTTTTCCGCCGATACCGCACCGGCACTTGGCCACCAGGATGAGGATGCCGCCTTTTTTCAGAGCCAGTTTGGCATTGTCAATGCCTTTCTGGGCCTGGTACAGGTCAATGTCCTGGGGGAATTTGACCACAGAGACCACAATATCGGCTTTTTCTTTTAATGGAGCGGCAAATACCTGGTTGGCAGCGTCAATGGCGGCATGGAACGAATCGTGGATGTGGCCGCAGCAGGTGGCAAAAACTCTGTGGTGCTTGTCCAGAACCGTCATGATGGAAAAGATCTCCTGTCGGACGGTTTGAATGGCATCCATCATGTCTTCATGAACCGGGTTGCCGTCAAGCGCCAGGGCTCGTGCTGCAGGAGACAGGGCCAGTTTGTGGTTCTGTTCGATGGTCTCATATCCGGCAATCCCAGGCAGAAAAGATTTTCGCCCCCCTGTGTAGCCGGCAAAATAATGGGGTTCCACCGAAGAGATAATGATGATTCTATCCGCTTCAACCCCGGCCTTGTTTACCCACATGGGGGTGCCGTTGCTGGAATTTCCCAGAAAGACCATTTCCTGCTCTGCTCTGGCATCATGCACGATAATCCGTTCTTGGACCTGGGTGTAGTAATCACCAAAGATTTGAAGATACTCTTCCTGGGAAGGGCCACGATGCGCACCCGTGGCAATGATGAAACGATAATTTGTCTGTTTTAAATCATCAAAGATAAGATCCAGTATTTTATGGGTGGGCGTAGGCCGTGTGGCGTCATTGACAATGACCAGCACGTTGTGTGCATCGCGTAAAAAAGCCTGGAAGTTTTTTGCATTGATCGGGTTGGCCAGTCCACGGGAAATGGTCTCCTTTTCATCGGAAACAATGACATCATTGGCCTCAAGAAAGGTGACATGGGTGGTATCATTGATCTGAACAGCCATGCTGCCCTCTTTCCCATAGGGAACATCGATTTTCATGGGTAAAGCCCTCCTTCAGCGTATGGGCCCCAGCTGGGTCAAATGGTCAATAAAAGTATCGATGCGTGCCTGGAAAAGAGATTTGTCTCCTGTTGGTATCTGGACAAGTCGGATACGCTCCGGGTTGATTCCCATACTTTTAAAGATATGGTGAAGATGCTCAACAATTTTTTTTGCCCGGAGATTGCCGCCGTGCCGGCAGTCGTCGTCCATACAGCAGGCCACCAGAACGCCCCAGGCATTGTGAAGAAAAGGGGCCATCAGAAGATGGGGTTCCAGACGTCCGCCGCACATGTTCACCAGAATTTCATAGGGTTTATCCTGAATTTCGGATTCTGGCAGCTCAGAGGACTGAAGGTCTGGAAAATAAGACCAGTTGCAGGCAAATACAATGGCTTTTGCTGTGTCGTGGCGTTCCAGGAAACCGGCAGCCCGGTCGATGAGTTCATTTCGTCCGGTGCCGAATGTGTTTTCAATGACAGCGGCGCCGGCCGGACAGACTTCAAGACAGATGCCGCAGCTCTGGCACTTGACCGGATCTGTAACAATCTGTTTGCCGTCAAACGAACGTGCTTCGTGGGGACAGGAGCGGACACAGATCAGGCATCGGGCACAGGTCATCCGGGTGGTTGAGGTGGTGCCGGGGCCGGAAAATCCCATCTCAAGCAGATCTTTTCTGGCATCAGTGAATATGTCTGTCAGAAGAACGCCGGATGAGCAGGCTGCTTCACAGCGTTTGCAGTAGAAGCATGAAAACAGTTTTTCCGCTGCAGAAGCGGATGGTTCAAGCTCTCCGGACAGCAGACCAAAGGCGGTGATGATTTTTGCCCGTGGGGAATCGGTTTCCCATCGGGTGTGTTTGAACAGGGGGCAGTGTTCGTAGCAGTATCCGCAGCGGATACAGCTGGCCAGTGTTTTCTGCCATTTTTCCAGGTGTTTGAACGGTTTGATTGTCTGATTCATCAAAATAACCTCTCTTTTTTCAGCAGTCCACTGTGTATCGAAGGTTGGTTGCAGTTACCCAGTCTTCAGGCGCCTGGCCAAGCTTTCCCGGATTCAGAATATTGTTGGGGTCCAGTGCCTTTTTAATGGCAGCCAGCATTTCAAGGGAGTCGGATTTTTCAATTTTAAACGCCTCAGCCTTGGACAGGCCGATTCCGTGTTCTGCGCTGGTG
>JAABSK010000388.1 GCA_011390435.1 Desulfobacteraceae bacterium
CCTGCCCAGCTATATGGGGCACACCACGGAAGCCACCCATGCCATTGTCCGGAAAAACCTGCACTATTCAGCCCTTTACGGCGGGCATATCAAAGGCCAGTCTGCCCGCTACTGCCCGTCATTTGAAGACAAAATCGTCAAATTCCCGGAACGGGGCAGCCACCATGTGATCCTGCAGCATGAAGGGGCAGATACCAGGGAAATCTATGCCTCCGGCCTTGGCAACAGCCTGCCTCTGGAGATTCAGTACCAGGTTGTCCGGTCGGTAAAGGGACTTGAAGCAGCCGACATCATGCGGCCGGCCTATGCCATTGAATATGACTATGTCAACCCCCTGGAACTGCTGCCTTCCCTTGAAACCAAACGGACCAGAGGACTGTTTCTGGCCGGCCAGATCAACGGGACTTCCGGCTATGAAGAAGCCGGTGCACAGGGAATCTGGGCCGGCATCAATGCTGCCTGCCGTGTATTGAAACGCCCGGCTTTTATCCTGGACCGCTCCCAGGCCTATATGGGAGTGATGGTGGATGACCTGGTCACCCGGGGCACCAGCGAACCCTACCGGATGTTCACCTCCAGGGCGGAATACCGTCTGCTGCTCAGAGAAGACAATGCCGATCTCAGACTTTCAGGTATCGGCCATGAGCTGGGCCTTGTCAGCCGGGAAACACTTGAATTCTGCAGACAGATCCAGAACGAAACCCAGCAGGAAATCCAGCGGATCAAAACCACCATTGTCAAACCATCCGACACCATCAATCATTTTCTGCAGACCCAGGACTCTGCGCCCATTGACAACGGCGTTAAGCTGGATCAGCTGCTCAAGCGGGCACAGATCACTTATGACGGTATCTGCACCCATTATCCGCCACCCGGACCAATTTCACAACGCGCCCGGCAGCAGGTGGAAATACAGGTCAAATACGAAGGCTATATTGAACGCCAACTCAATGAGATCAAAAAATACCAGGATCTTGAGCGCAGAAAAATCCCGGACGACATGAATTATGCCGGCATCCACGGCCTGTCCAATGAACTCAGGGAAAAACTCAGCCGGATCATGCCCACGTCCCTGGGCCAGGCGTCCCGGATTGACGGGATGACACCAGCAGCCATATCCGTTCTCATGGTGGCCATGTCTGCCCTTAAAAATCAAAACAAAGGGTTGACTAAAGGTGATTCAAACTTAATATAAGAGTCACAAATCACTCAAATAATTACATGAAAACATAGAAGGATTCGCATATGGCTGATGATTATTACCAGATTTTAGGAATTGATAAAAAAGCAAGCGCTGCGGAAATCAAAAAAGCCTATCGCAAGCTGGCCTTGAAATACCATCCTGACAAAACCAAAGGCGATAAAGCCATGGAGGATAAATTTAAAAAAATCAGCGAGGCCTATGCTGTATTGAGTGATCCGGAAAAACGGAATCAGTACGATACCTACGGATCAGCAGATTTCCAGCAGCGATTTTCCCAGGAAGATATTTTCAGAAACTTCAACATGGGGGATATTTTAAGGGAATTCGGATTCAGCGGCGGAAGCTTTTCGTCAGGATTTGGCGGACGGGGCGGCCAGCAGGGAGGCAATCCGTTTTTCCAGAACATGGGCGGCGGATTCGGTCAGCAGCAGGCCCGGCGCCAGCCGCCCAAAGGCAGGGATTTGGAATATGAAATTCCCCTGACCCTTGACGAATTGATGAATGGATGCAAAAAAACCATCACTGTCAACCAGGGTGGGGTTGCCAAAGCCATTGAGGTCAAAATCCCCAAAGGATTGACCAAAGGAAAGAAAATCCGCCTGGCAGAAAAAGGCGAAATAAGCCCCCATGGCGGACCTTCAGGAGATCTGTTCATCAAGTCCAATCCGGTGTCGGCAGATGACTATGCCATAGAGGGAAATGATGTACTGCTGACCAGACAGGTCAGTCTGACCCAGGCCATTTTAGGCGACACCATGGAAGTTAAAACACCGGATGGCAGTACGATCAACCTGAAACTGCCGCCAGGCACCAGCCACAAGGCAAAGATGAGAATACCCAAAAAAGGCATTCCCCACATGAAAGGCAGCGGCCGCGGCGATCTGTTTGTCGTGATCAGCATTCATATGCCCCGAACATTAACAGCGGAGCAGACCCGACTGGTCCAGCAGCTGCAGACAACAGGATTATAAACCCGATATGCCAGAATTTATCCCGCTCATCTCCCAGCAAGAGATTGATGGCAGAATTAAACAACTGGGCCGACAGATCGCAGCGGATTATGCTGATAAAGATCTTGTCATGATGGGTGTGTTAAAAGGAGCGTTTATCTTCCTTGCAGACCTGACCCGTCAGATTACCATTGACCATGACATCGATTTTATCGGCGCATCCTCGTACCAGGGAACATCTTCCACCGGGCAGATTGTCTTTACCAAACAACCGGACCTGGATCTTGAAAACCGGCATATCATCCTGGTGGAAGATATTGTGGATACCGGCAACACCCTGTTGAAAATCATTGATTTTATCAAGCTGTCACACCCGGCATCGGTGAAACTTTGTGCGTTAATTGACAAACATGAACGACGTGAGGTAAATATTAATGTTGATTATTCATGTTTTTCACTTGATAAAGGATTTATTATTGGTTACGGATTGGACTATAATGAAAAATATAGAAACTTTCCTGCCATTTACGACCTGAAACCATAGGAATAAGGGGAATCCAATGATTATCACCTGCACAGAGTGTTCAACCCGGTTCAACCTTGATGATTCTCTTGTCAAACCGGACGGATCAACCGTCCGCTGCAGCATCTGCAAGCATATCTTTACCGCCTATCCCGACGTCACTGATGCAGCACCGGATATCGACCTTTCCATGGAAAATCCAGCCCTTGAACCTGACCCGGATTTTGATCCGTCTCTGGATGCCCCTGAACTGTCTGAACCAGATCTGAACGATGATTTTTCGCTGGAAATGGCTGATGAACCAGACGATGATCTGGACATGGATCTTTC
>JAABSK010000389.1 GCA_011390435.1 Desulfobacteraceae bacterium
GCCCTTCTGTTTCTGGGGCTGTTTGTCCTGTATCTGATCATTGTCTGGAATGCCGCCTTTCGGGTGCAGCAGACTTTTTTTCGAGCAGAGATGTCACAGAAAAGCTTTGTTTTATCCCATCTGTCTTTTTCCCTGCCGGCCCTGTTGCCATGGCTGTGTCTGTCTCTGTTCGCCGATTTGATCCGGCTTGTTCCCCACAAACCGCTTGTCGTTTTTTTCACCAGTCCTGCCGGTGAATTTATCTATATTCTGGTATTCCTGGTGGGCATGGCAATATTCGGGCCGGTATTTATCAAAACCGTATGGAAATGCCGGCCCATGAAAAAAGGAGTTGCCAGAACCCGGATAGAGGCGGTGTGCGCTAAAGCCGGAATGCGGTATGCAGACATTTTGACATGGGATCTGTTCGGCGGTTCCATGATCACGGCCGGTGTCATGGGGCTGGTGGGAAGGTTCCGGTATATCCTGGTGACCCCGGCCCTGGTCCATTCTCTGGCAGATGATGAGATGGAAGCGGTCATGCTTCATGAAATCGGCCATGTCCACCATCATCACATGCTGTTTTATCTGTTTTTTTTGGGCGGGTTCATTGCCTGCAACTTTGTGCTTTTTGAACCCATGATGCTCATGGTTCTCATTGCAGACCCCCTTTACCGGGGCGCTTCTGTTCTGGGGCTTGACAAGAATCAGGTGCATCCGGTGATGATGGGTGGGGTGCTCATCGGGTTTTTCATCCTCTATTTCCGGGTTGGCTTCGGGTTTTTCATGCGCAATTTTGAACGTCAGGCAGATATTTATCTGTACCGGTTTTATCCGGATGCCACGCCTTTGATCCGGACATTCCATAAAATCGCCGCTATCAGCCGCCAGGCCATGGACCGGCCCAACTGGCACCATTTCAGCATCGGACAGCGTATCCGGTTTCTGGAACACTGCCAGACAAACCCGGCTTTGGTGAACCGGCACCACCGCAGGGTAAGGCGTATGGTCATTGGCGCGGTGATTTTGCTGCTCGCTGTGTTCTGGCTCGGTTCCAGCATCAATTACGGCCGGTTAAAACCGGGGTTTGAGAATTATATTTCCCGGCAGGTGGTGTTCCAGCAGCTGGAAAATAATCCGGAAAACGTCGACCTTCAGGTCCTTGCCGCAGATTTTCATTACAGCAGACAAAATTATATGAAAGCCAGGGATGCGTATGAAACTGTTCTCCACACAAACAAAGACCACGTTCATGCACTCAACAACCTGGCCTGGCTGCTGACCACCTGCCCGGATGAATCGATGCGTGACCTTGAAAAGGCACTGGCGCTGGCTGGCCGTGCCACAGAGCTTTCACAAGCGCCGTTCGTGCTGGATACCTATGCCGAAGCCCTGTTTGCAAACAACCGGGTGGCAGAGGCCCTGCAGGCAGCCAGGGAGGCACTGGCACTGGCTGAAGACCGCCATGCATATTACCGGGAGCAGGTGAGGCGGTTCGAGGCCCATCTTTAGAACCCAATGGGTAAAAACACCATGCCGGCTGTCTGGTGAACGGTCTTGGTGATCATGCGACCGCTTCTGGATGCCACCACGCGTGCCAGGGTATCCTGCACAGAAATCAGTTTTCCGAAAAGGCGTTCAAAACTCAGGTTCCGGACCGGTCCTTTGCACTGGTTGGTTTCCAGAAACAGGGCTCCGTTTCTGTCTCTGCGGTGAGACAGCCGCCAGACAAGAATCTCAATATTCCGTGCACTGTTGTAAAGGCGCTGGGCATCCAGAAAATCAGTGATATACTGTTCGCATTTGCCTGAATAGGATTCATGGATCATGGTATAAAGACCCAGAATAACGGCATATACCCGGTCTCCGGAATAATCCGGGTCAAATCCCTGTAAAAGGATATGGGTCCACCGATTTTTTTCAGGCAGATCCGAAACAGGCAAAGGCGGGCAGTGGAATATCTGCGCAATCCGGGAATCAATGGTGGCCCCGGGGGTCTTTGAAAGTTCCCTGGCGTTCATATGGTAGAGCTTTTCTGTCAGGGTTTTTAGCAGAGAAACCGTTTGATCCAGATGGATGTCCGCCACCATATCCATGTCTGTTTTGGCAAGGTTCTCGATCCTGAAATCAGATACTCCGGTGCAGCCCGACAGCATACCGGAAAATGTCAGAAACAGGCCAAGAAAAATGAAAAAAACCGCTTTCCGCTTAATGGGCCCTGCTGGCCTTGTAATCCTGAATTCCCTGATGCATGGTTTTGACAGCCAGTTGAATGCAGTGATGTTTTTTTTCCGGGATATTTTCAAGCCGTTTAAACACATCTCCATCGTTGATGGTCAATGCCTGGTCAAGGGACTGCCCCTTGACCAGGTCGACGACTGCCATGGCTGCTGATATGGCACCGGCACATCCGGTAATTTCATATCTGATATCCTGAACAATGCCTCTGTCATCAACCTTGAGATAAATTTTCATGATATCGCCGCAGGAGCCGATTTTTTCAGATACCTGACTGGCGTCCTGAATAAAGCCCATATATTTTTTTTCAAGAAAATAATTGATAGCCGGTTCTGCATATCCGGCTTCAGAAAGCATTTTACGCTGGGAGGTGATGGGGTCCATTTCCGTTGTCACTGGTGTTTCCTTAAATTATTTGCCCGGAGCGCAATGAATGGATTACCGGACAATCAGTATAAACCATTCACGTGTTTGCCAAAAGCGGTTTTAAAAATTATGTGACATAAAATAATAAAATTGTGTTCGATGTCAAGGAAAATGCAATTCAATCAAATAAATACAAAAAAATAGTACTTGTGAATCTAAACAGTTATGATATGGTAAAAATGATTATTTCAACTGGCGGACCACATAAGCCGATATACCGTATATGGGTTGATTGAGCTAACCATAGATGTTCATTATCATTTTGGTACACAGAAAAAGGAGATCCCGTCATGAAAGAGTTAATCACGTACATTGCAAAGTCTCTGGTTGATGATCCGGAACAGGTGGATGTCCAGGAAATC
>JAABSK010000390.1 GCA_011390435.1 Desulfobacteraceae bacterium
TATTCCATAGAATACGCCGCCCGGAGAGATTTTTATCTTGCGCGGCTCCTTGAAAAAGAGCAGCAGAAAACCCATGAAGCCAACCAGCTGCTGGAAGACAGGGTAAAGGAACGGACTGAAATGCTGGCCCATGCCAACAAAAATCTCAAAGTGGAAATTGTTGAACGGAAACGCATCGAACAGGAACTGCGCCAGATCCACAATGAACTTGAAACCCGGGTGGAGGAGCGGACCCAGGAGCTTAAAACCGCCAATATTGAACTCCAGAAAGCCAAGGAAGTGGCTGATGAATCAACGAAAGCAAAAAGCAGTTTCCTTGCAAACATGAGCCATGAAATCCGGACACCCATGAACGCCATCATCGGTATGTCTGACCTTGCCAAAAACCCGAATCTCTCGCCGAAGAAGAGATTGGAGTATGTTTCAATAATTAACTCTTCTGCCAAATCCCTGCTTGGGATAATCAATGAAATACTGGATTTTTCAAAAATCGAAGCTGGAAGATTAGACATTGAAAATATTCCTTTCCAGCTAAAAGAAATCATGAATAATGTCACTGATCTTTTTATTGACGATCTGCGTAAAAAAAGCCTTGAACTTATTCTTGACATTGCACCGGATGTTCCTTCTGAATTAATTGGTGATCCGTTACGGCTGCAGCAGGTGCTTGTAAATTTAACATCCAATGCCGTTAAATTCACTGAAAAAGGGGATATCTGTATTACCATCGAGAACATTAAGGAAACAGATACGGTCGTTACCCTGTATTTCGGCGTAAAAGACACAGGCATCGGCATTGACCCCAAGAACCAGCAAACCCTTTTTGAAGCCTTTGCCCAGGCAGATTCCTCCACAACCAGAAAATACGGAGGAACAGGACTTGGACTGGCCATCTGCCACAAAATAATAACCATGATGAATGGCAAATTCACCGTTGAAAGCATGCCCGGCAAGGGAAGCCTCTTCTCTTTTATCATCCGGCTGCAGAAAGGAACCTCCGTTCAGAACAAACACCAAAAACTTCCCCCCGGCCTGAAAGGAATGAAAATACTTGTGGCAGAGGCAAACCCATCCACACAGCGGGTGTTGCACCAGATGCTTGCCTCCTTTGACTTCCATCCCCATATGGCAGACACTGCAGAAAAAGCATTGTCACTGCTTACAAAACACGATTCATCCCAGCCGTTTGATCTGCTCATTGCCGATATCAATCTGCCTGATATGGATGGAAAAACCTTTGCTGAAACGGTCGAAAAAAAGACGCTAACCCAAAAAACACCTCTCATATTAATGGGCAGCTGCGCCGGGACTAGAAAATCCTCCTTTTTTTTAGAAAAGCCTGTCAGACCTTCCCACTTACTGGATACCATTATGGAGTCTTTTGGACACCAGGCTGTTTTCTCATCCCAAAAAGATTTGCAGGATGTGTATCACTATGCATCCGACGCAAAAGTGCTGCTTGCGGAAGACAACCCCATCAACCAGATGGTGGCTGTTGAAATTCTCACTCTGGCCGGCATGCATGTAGAAACGGCTGCTAACGGCATCGAAGCCATGGATAAGATAAAACATGGGGCCTTTGATGCGGTTTTGATGGATGTGCAGATGCCGGAGATGGATGGCCTGGAGGCAACTGCCAGAATACGCAGCGACCTTGGCAGAAAAGATCTTCCAATTATTGCCATGACTGCACATGCCATGCGTGGCGACCGGGAAAAATGTATTGCAGCCGGCATGGATGATTATATTTCCAAACCCATTGACAGACACAAGCTGTATAACGTCCTCAAAAAATATATCCCGGGTGTACCTGTTGTTTCAGACACCCCAACAAAGGGAAACCCCTCAGATGACAACGACATATTCGCGAATGACACCATTCCATCTGTGGGAATTGACCTTGATGAAGGAATGACACGCATGGGCTGCAGCCTGGAAAGATATACAGAGATTCTTACCCGGTTCTGCCAGGATCTTTCTCCTGTTCCGGCCCGCATAAAAGACCTGGTTTGCCAGAAGAATCTGAAAAAAGCACGGGAAGAAACCCATTCCCTTAAGGGATCTGCGGGAAATCTTGCGGCAAAAGATCTCTTTGCTGCATCACAATCCCTGGAAAAAGCCATTGATGCCAAAGATGCTGACCAAATAGACCATTATGTTTTTCAGATTGAACAACGGTTTTTAGAAGTAAAAAAATTCCTGGAAAATCTGCAGGCAGACACCCGGAACCAGAAAGATTTTCAGTCCCCTGACCAGAAAAATGATCCTGAAAAGATGCGTACCCTGCTTGAAGCGCTGGATGCAAATCTGGCTGAATTCGATCCTGCAGAATCGAAAATATCATTTGACCGGTTCAAGGAATATCTCAACAGCCATGTTCAGGATACCGGTTTTACAGACCTGTCACAAAAGCTTGAAGACCAGATAGAAATATACCAGTTTGAGGCTGCAAGAAAGCTTATAAAATCATTTATTCAGAAATTGTGATCCCGTTTTTTATCAGATGCGCAGCCTTGTTTTTATCAACCGGTCTGGAAAAATAAAACCCCTGTATTTTTTCGCAATTCAGCTCTTTTAAAAGATTGAACTGGGTTTTGCGCTCAATACCTTCAGCCACGACCCCGAGTCCCAGATTCCGGCACAGGGCAAGAATCGTTTTAACAATTTCAATACTGCCGCCATCCCGGTCCATATCATTGATAAAAGACCGGTCAATTTTTATGCTGTCGATTTGAAAATCCTGGATATAGGACAACGAAGAATACCCTGTACCAAAATCATCCAGCAGCACATTAATGCCATGCTTTTTCAAAACAGCCAGCTTGGACATCATGGATTTCGCATTTTTGGTTAAAAGGCTTTCGGTTATTTCAAGGTTAAGATATTGCGGTGCCAGCTGATTCTCTTCCAGGGTTTTGATAATAAATCCCGTCAGTTCTCCATCCATGAACTGCCTGGTGGAAACATTGATATTCATGGTCAGGCTTTCACCACCCGGGATC
>JAABSK010000391.1 GCA_011390435.1 Desulfobacteraceae bacterium
ACATCACTGCCCTTGTAACTGCCTTCATATTTCTGCCTAGTTTTGACATTGGTGAACCGGACTTTGTAAAGGGTGACCGCACCCCTTGCCGACGGGGTTTTTACATCAATATGCTTGACCACAAAAATATCCCCGTTGATCTCCACCACATTCCCTTTTTTCAAATCACAGGCCTTGGGCATGTCACAACCTCCCAGAAAAAACAGCGTTCATATTTCAAAAAGATTCATCTTTATCATCGAACCGCAAAATTTGAAAGCCCAATTCAACTTTTGGACAGGATGATTTCATACTGTGAGCTATTAATAAAAATATCAAAGAATTGCATTTAGAAAATGTTGACGGACCTGGAAGCCGTGTTCCGTTCATTGAAAACAGAGCTGGGGATGCGGCCCGTTTTTTATCAGATCACAGAACGCGTAACAGGCCATCTTTTTATAAATGTCCTAGCGTATCATTTAGTGCATAGTATCCGATACCGGTTAATAAAAGCAGACATTGTCAGAAGCTGGTCAGGTTTGAGGGAACAATTGAGCGGCCAAAATTGAATCACTATTTCCATGCACTGTAAAAATGGTGATATGGTGCATGTAAGAAAAAGCACTCGGCCAGAGCCGAGCCAACAGGAAAATTTATTCTGCCTTGGGGATATGTTTTCATCCTGGTGCGACGACTAAGAAGGTTATAAACAAAAGTAGTGCCATAACAAACGATTCAAAAATGGAATAGACTGTAATCATGGAGGATTTTAATCCTTACTTGAAAAAATGGGCAAAACTGATCATATAGTCCAGGGAAAACGGGGTGGTCGGTGCCCATGATATCCGGCAGCACCACATCCAGAAGGACCATATCCGGCCGCACCTGCCTGGCTATTTCAAGGTCCTCCAGGCCTGAGGAAGCAGCAACACACCATAATCTGTCGGCTGGATGATCCGGGATGTGGCAAACCGGATATCTGCATCATCATCCACAAGCATGGCGATATCACAGTTCTCTAAACCGGGGTCTTTTTTTCTGGGTAATTAGCCCCCCCCTTGCATACAACCAGGCCCGTAACTGGTTACACGTCATACAAATGCAGGTCCGGGTAATGTCTTTGTGCACATTCCCGGCAGATACTGTGGCTGAACTCCGCGTCGGTATTTTCCTGGATATAGGCCTCCAGCTGGTTCCAGTATCCTTTGTCGTCACGGATTTTTTTGCAGTGCATGCAGATGGGCAGCAATCCGCTCAGTTGCTTGATCTTGGACAACGCCTGCCTGAGTTCATCTATCAGATGATCCCGTTGTCTTTCCGCCACCATAATGCGGACCATGGCATTGATCCTGGCCGTGAGTTCCCGGTTGGATACTGGCCGGGCGATATAGCCGTCTGCACCGTTATCCAGCCCCCGGGCCTGCTCATCAGAGGATGTTTTAAATCCTGACGTCATGATGACAAAGGTGCCTTTGAAACATTCTTCTGCCTTGATCTGTCTGCAGATGTCCGATCCGGACACATCCGGCAGCACCACATCCAGAAGAATGATATCTGGTTTTTCTTTTCTGGCTGTCTTTAGGGCTTCTTCTCCTGTGGCTGCCTCCAGTACACTATAGCCGGCGTTTTTTGCCACACGGGATGTTGCAAACCGGACATCCGGATCATCATCCACTATTAATATTTTTATCTCTTCTTCCATTGATTTTTTCTTCCTTAAGGGGCAAAGTAAAGGTGAATGTAGTCCCTTTCCCCGGGGTGCTGTCTACCTGCAGCTTCCCCTGGTGGTTGGTAATTATTTTATGGGTGATTGCCAGGCCAAGACCGGTACTTTTTTCTCGGGCAGTTTTTTTTGCACTGGTTTTACCGAATGGTTTAAACACTTTGTTTATCTCTTCACGGACAATTCCCGGCCCTGTGTCTGTCACGGAGAACACAATGCTGTCCTTATGAATGAGCAGACTGATGAACACGGTATCCCCCGGCCGGCTGTGTTCGATTGCGTTTGATAACAGATTTGTGACAGCCTGCTCGATTTTGGAAGCATCCATGCTGACAAGCCGGCAAGAGTCGCTGGTACGCACATCGAGAAGCACCCCTTTTCTGTCGGCAATCAGCCGGCATACCTCCAAGCTTCGGTCCATTACCGCATGCATGTCCCCCAGAGCAAGGTCCAGGTCAAACCGTCCGGCTTCAATGGCACTGACATCCAGAAAATTGTCCACCAGTTTTTTCATGAATGCGCAGGCATTGTTGACAGTATGTAAAAAGCCCTGCTGTTCCGGGGTCAATACAGGGGCGGCTTCATCAATCAAAAATTCTGAATAGGTGAGGATCAGGCCGATGGGTTTGCGCAGGTCATGGGCCGCCATCCCAAGAAACTGGTTTTTTTCCGCGTTGAGCTGTACAAGTTGTGCATTTTTTTTATGGAGCTGCCGGGTCAGGTTGTTCAACTCCTGGTTAAGTGCCAGGACCTGTTTTTGCATCTCTTCAATTTCCCGGGTGTCCAGCCGCCCGAACCCCAGGATCTCGTTTTCTGTTTTTGTAAAATTAAAATAAAAACTCTGGGGCAGGCCAGAAGACAGTTGAATATTCAGCAGCCTGGTTTTTGAACAGTCAGTCGTCAGGTTTCCTAAATGGAATGCACCGGTAAAATCGACCACCAGGTCAGAAAAGTGTGACCGGCCGGGCCTGCATCCGGTCATGGATATGGCAAACCGGTTGGCATCGGTGATTTTTCCATCCAGTGCCAGAACAAAAAACAAGATCTGCGCCTGTGTTTTGGTATAATCAAATACTGCCTGTTCTTTTTGCATAAACCATAATATATCGTTTCTGAAAAAGTAATGCAATCTAAAGGCGGAACCGTGTGACTGGCAGCCGGGTAATTTGGTATTGCCGGGCATTGTTATTTATCATAATTTCTGTTATCAATGGGGCTTATTTAAACCCTTTACTTAATATAAGGAAAATCTAAATGACACTGAAAAAACATCTTTGGGCAATGGTCCTGGCGGC
>JAABSK010000392.1 GCA_011390435.1 Desulfobacteraceae bacterium
ACGACGGAAAAATGGCGTTCATCCGGCCCTGCTGGTGGGAAGACAGCACCCCGTCCCAGCAGGAAACCTGGGGAGCAGCCATGAAAGATGCGGAAAAATACTACCTGGAGCTGCTCAAAAGCGGGTGGCGGCCGGAACAGGCCAGGGAGGTGCTCCCCAATTCTTTGAAAACCGAAATTGTGGTCAAGGGCAATATCAGAGAATGGCGTCACATGTTTGCCCTGCGGTGTTCCAAAAAAGCCCATCCCCAGATCCGGGCCCTGATGATCCCGCTGCTGTCGGAACTTAACAGGCGCCTGCCGGTGGTGTTTGAAGATATTGTGCCCTGAATTATGACAGACCCGGTGACAGAATATGCTGTCACCGGGTCTGTGTTTCATGTCAGGTGCTGTTTTGCAGAAGATATCAGGATGACATGCAGCCGTCATCCTCTTTGGTCACCTTGGTGTAACATTCATCACGGTCTTTGTCATTGTCGGATGATTTGTCACAGTCGCTCATTTTTTCCATGACATTTTTCTGGTCTTCGGCGTTGCAATAATCTTTTTTCTTGTCCTCGTTTGTCATTATATGCCTCCTTTGGTGTCAAAAAAATTGTGTCCGGATGTATTGTTACAATACGTATAATGTAACGTTCTGGAGCGAAATGTCAATCAGGTTTGGGGGCCACTGATTTCAGGGCAGGTGTTTTTTTGGGACAGGAACGGCAAAAGGTTGATCTATATCAATGATGCTTTGTAATAAGCAGGGTAGGATGGTATTGTATGGAACCAGGAAATTTCAGATTCAGAACCCGGTGAGAAAAAAATCCAGACAGATATCGTTACATAAGGGGCACCATGAAACCAGTTGAAATAAACCACACAGCCCAGGCATTTGTGGATCAGGTGGAAAAGATAAGCCATGCAAATCTGAGCCGGTGCTGGCATTGTCTCGCATGCAGCGGGGGATGCCCGTTTTGTGAGGATATGGATTATCTGCCCAACACCATCATCAGAATGGTCCAGTTCGGACTCAAGAAACAGGCATTGGAAAGCACAGCCATCTGGTTGTGTGTGGGTTGCAACACCTGTTCCATGGAATGCCCCAACAGCGTTGATATGGCTGCTGTCATGGATGGGCTCAGGCAGATTGCCATTGCGGAAAAGGCAAACATCGCAGAACCCAGTATCCTTTCATTTCACAATGCGGTGATCGATTCCATTGCCCGGTACGGCCGCACCCATAAACTGGAAATCATGATGCGGTATAAATTCTCCAGCAGGGAGCTGTTTTCCGATATTGACCTGGGACTGAAGATGCTCAGCAAACGCAAACTGGATCTGCTTCCCTCAAAGGTGCAGGACAGAGACAGCATACAAAAAATTTTTAAAAACGCCGGCAGTGGAGCATGAGGGATGCTGTCAATGCCGGCCTGGCATGAATATGCCTTGACATTTTAATCTCTTATGAGAATAATGTCTGGTCATGAAACCTGCATACTGGCTGCAGGGAAAAACATCACATTTAAGGCGGCAGGCAGCAACTTTGGAGGACAACAGCAAGGTCAAAATTTTAACCATTGATGATGAATCCTGTATCCGTCAGAGTATCCGGACATTTCTGGAGGATTACGGATTTTTGGTCCTGGAGGCGGAAAACGGTAAAACAGGGATTGACCTGTTTTACAAGGAGCGGCCGGACCTTGTGGTGCTGGATCTGCGCATGCCAAAAATGGGAGGGCTGGCGGTTCTGGATGCATTGAACGGGACCTTTCCTGATGTCCCTGTGGTGGTGGTGTCCGGCACCGACAATCTCGAATCTCTGGTGCAGGCACTGCATCTGGGGGCCGGGGACTATATTCTCAAGCCTATTCTGGATATGGAGGTGCTGTACCACGCTATTCAAAAATGTCTCAAAGAAAGCCGTATAAAAAAAGAAAACAGGGCATATCAGGAACGCTTAGAGAAGTTGGTCGAAGAAAGGACCCTGGCCCTGGAACAAAGTGAACAGCTGTACAAAGCTGTTTTTGAATATACCGGAACGGCTGCGGTTATCCTGGAACCTGACGGCACCATTTCCATGGCCAACTCCCGGTTTGTCCAGCTGACAGGCATGGACCTGGATGATATTCAGGGCAAAAAAAAATGGACGGAATTTTTTGCACCCGAGGATGTGACAGCCTTGAAAAATTATTTCCAGACAGGGGAAAAAAGTGATGGTTTTTCCGGCTTGCCGATCCAGTATGAAGCCGGTTTTCTGGATAAAACAGACCAGAAAAAATATGTCTATGTCAGTCTGGGAAAAATTCCCGGCACCGGCCGCCTGGTTATGTCCCTGCTGGATGTGACCGAGAAAAAAAAGGCGGAAAAACGGTGGCAGGGTCTTGAAAAGCAATTGATAAAATCTCAGAAAATGGAAGCCATTGCCACGCTGGCCGGCGGTATTGCCCATGATTTTAATAATATTTTGAGTCCGATCCTGGGGTATGCCGACATGATCATGCGCGCCGCAGATCCTTTTACCCTTACCTATCAGCGCAGTGAAAAGATACGCAGAGCAGCGCTGCGGGCAGCTGATCTGGTGGGTCAGGTACTGTTCTTCAACCGTGGTGAACATCAGGAAAAAAAGGAGTTTCAGCTGCATCCTCTGATTGCGGAAGTGATCAAGCTTTTGCAGGCATCCATTCCCTCCACCATTCAGATCATTGATCAGGTGGAAAAAAACTGCGGTTCGGTCAAAGCAGACCCTACCCAGATCCACCAGGTTCTCATGAACCTGTGTACCAATGCCTATCATGCCATGGAGGAGACAGGCGGCATACTGACTGTGGGGTTGCGGCAAAAAACGCTGGGCCCGGTTGATTTGATGGATTATCCGAACCTGACCCAGGAACCCGGGGATTACCTTGTCATGGAGGTGCGTGATACAGGCTGCGGTATGACCAAAGATATTCTGGAGCGCATTTTTGATCCCTATTTTACCACCAAGGAGGACGGCAAGGGCACCGGTCTC
>JAABSK010000393.1 GCA_011390435.1 Desulfobacteraceae bacterium
GACGGGATTCAAATCCATTGTGCCCATGGCTTTCTAATCAATCAGTTCCTATCGCCATTCTTTAATCGAAGAAAGGACAAATGGGGTGGATCGTCAAAAAACAGATTTAGGTTTCTGAAACAGGTGATTCAATCCATACAAGAGAGAGTGCCGGATGATTTCTGTATAACCGTCAAGATCAACACAAATGATTTCACACCTAGGCCAGGAATTACTCCGGAACTTGCTGTCGAATATGCAGAAATGCTTGAAGGCCTGGGTGTAGATATGATTGAAGTCAGCTGCGGATCATCATTATTTTCCTACATGAACATGTGCCGCGGGGATGTTCCAGTCAAAGAAATGGTCCAAAGCATGCCGTTTTGGAAAAAACCTTTTGCCTGGTTAATGATTCATAATTTGAAAGGCAAGTTCGATCTTGATGAAGGATATAATTTGATCGCAGCCAGATCAATCCGTCCGGTAACAGGAGATATCCCCCTGGCCGTAGTGGGAGGCATGAGAACCTTGGAAAAAATGTCGCAGATCGTTACAGATCAGGATGCGGATTTAATCTCCATGTCCCGTCCCTTTATTCGGGAACCGTTTATCATAAAAAAATTCAAGGAAAAGAAAAGTAACAAAGTTGCCTGTGTATCTTGTAATAAATGTTTGGCTGCGGTCCCTAACGGTTTTCCTGTCCGTTGTTATAACAAGCAGTTTCCAAAAAAAGGCTGAAGAATTCTTGAGCAAAAAATAAAAAAAATTCAAGTGTATGGCATTTTTTGCTGGTGTTCACATCTCGCTTTTCATATATAAAAGAAGTATATATCATTATGAGATAGGGCTTTTGGCAACTGCCAAGGCATATTGTCCTGCTCAAATAGTTTGCGAGTTTCTATAACTCAGACCCATATGACACTTTTTTTCTGTATAAGCCTAAGAAAGCAGGCTTGAGAATAGACCGTAAAAGTAACTCATTCATGAGGTCTTACAGTGAAATGCCTGAAATGCCACCACCAGAATCCCGAAGATGCCAGGTTCTGCAATGCCTGCGCCCATAAGCTTACCCCTTCAGCCGAGATAAAACCACCTTCCGTCAATTTCAATCAGCCCCATTCCTACACTCCCCGATTTCTTGCGGACAAGATTCTGGCGTCACGAAGTGCACTGGAGGGAGAACGCAAGCAGGTGACGGTTCTTTTTGCCGATGTAGCCGGTTTCACATCCATTTCAGAAAAACTGGACCCGGAGCAGGTCCATCAGGTCATGGATGGATGTTTCAAGATCCTGATGGATGAGATTCATCGGCATCAAGGCACCATCAACCAGTTCACCGGTGACGGGGTAATGGCCCTTTTTGGTGCGCCGGCCGCCATTGAAGATCATGCCGGAAATGCCTGCCAGGCAGCTCTGGCCATTCAAAAGGCCATGAAACCGTTCAGCGGTGAACTACAAAAAAAGTATGGATGCGATTTCAGGATGCGTATCGGCCTGAACTCCGGGCCTGTGATTGTGGGATCCATCGGTGATGACCTGCGAATGGATTACACCGCCATCGGGGATACCACCAACCTGGCGGCAAGAATGGAAAGCCTTGCCTTTCCGGGCGCTATCATGGTCTCTAACGACACTCACATGCGCGTGGCCCGGCAGTTTGAATTCAAGGCCTTAGGAAAGACTTCCATCAAAGGGAAAGAAAATCCAGTAGATATTTACGAACTAACCAAAGAAAAGATTGACCGACCCCGTCTGGGAGTGGAACGACAGATTTTTTCCGAGATGGTGGGTCGCTCCAGAGAGCTCAATCTACTGGAACTTCAGATTAATAAAGCAGCTGCCGGAGAAGGCTCAGTAATCAATGTCATCGGAGAGGCCGGCATCGGCAAATCCAGGCTGATCGCCGAAGTCCGCAAATCCAGTGCCATGAACAGAGTCAAATGTCTGGAGGGTCGGGCCATCTCCAGCGGCCGGAACCTGAGTTTTCATCCCATAATCAACCTGATCAAAGACTGGGCACACATCACAGAAGAGGATTCCCCGGCCCAGGCATCTCACAAACTGGAAACCGCCATCCGAACTGTCTCTCACGACAATGCCGATGATATTTTTGCATTTATTGGCACCCTGATGGGCATGAGACTGTCCGGCCGGTATGCGGAACGGACCTCAGGTTTTGAGGGGGAAGCCCTTGAAAAACTGATCTTCAAAAATATGCGGGACCTGTTGATCAGTGCAACGGAAGTGACACCCTTGGTAATCGTGATCGAAGACCTCCACTGGGCAGACATCAGCTCCATTGAGTTGATAGAATCCCTGTTCCGCCTGGCCAGCAGTCACCCCATTGTGTTTATCAATGTATTCAGGCCGAATTACCCGGAAACAGGTGATCGGATCATTGCCACCCTGAAAGAAAAAACCCCAGTTTCTTATTTGGAAATCAAGCTGGAACCCCTGACTGCGGAACTGGGAGAAACCCTGATTAAAAACATGCTCGATATCAAAGGGTTTTCTTCCTCATTGATCAGCCAGATTGTCGAACGTTCCGGCGGGAATCCTTTTTTTATCGAAGAGGTGGTCCGCTCCTTTGTTGATGCAGGGGCCGTGGTCCGGGTCAATGGTGAATTTAAAATCACTGAAAAAATAGAAACCATGGTGATTCCCCATACGGTCAATGATGTGCTCATGGCCCGCATCGACCGGCTGGATGAAGATACCCGGAACCTCGTCAAAATGGCCTCCGTGATTGGACGGAGTTTTTTTTATGTGATTCTCACAGAAGTGGCCCAGGCAATTGATTGTATCGATGAGCGACTTTCTCGCCTGACCCGGATGGAATTGATCCGGGAGCGGCAGCGGATGCAAGAACTGGAGTATCTTTTCAAGCATGCCCTGGCCCAGGAAGTAGCTTATGAGTCGATTTTATCACAGAAAAGAAAAGAACTTCACCGGAAAACTGCGGATTCCATTGAAAAAATATTCAACCAGCGCCTGCATGAATTTTTCG
>JAABSK010000394.1 GCA_011390435.1 Desulfobacteraceae bacterium
GACCCCGCTGAAGGTGCCGGGTTCGGGCAGCGGCTCGAATGCCGGAGCATTGACCACCCGGACCTGATCCTCACCAAGGCTTAGTCCCCGGCGGATCCAGTCTTCAAAATCCCCGTATGAACCGATAAGGTCTGCAAACGTGTCCCCGGTCTTTACAATCAGAATGGTTGGTTGTGTCATGATGCTAGCCGGCCACCTCTTTTAAAATGAGATTTTCAATGGCATCCAGGATTCCCAGGTGCCGGGTGATGTGAAACCGCACGTCCGGATGCTGTTGCCGGGCTGTTTCAACAGCCCGGGGAATATCTGTCTGCACATGGCTGCCGGCGGAAATGAAAAATGGAAAGATCACTACCTCGCCCACCCCACTTTCCACCAGCTCCTGGATGACTGTTTCCAGCGACGGTTCGCAGAACTGCAAAAATGCATGCACCACCTGCTGAATATCATTTGAACCATCGGTTCTGGCCTTGTCGTCCAGTTTTTTCGCCAGGGCCGCCACCTCTGCAGCAGACACTTTCTGACGACTTCCATGCGCCGCCACGATCACTGTTTTCAAATCAAGCTCCAGTTTGTTGTATCCGTTACGCTTGTTCCATTCAGTTGACAATATCCGTTGTAAATATTACATTCAGTATCAATAAAAATCAATTTAAACCTATCTTAAAAGGTGTTTAAAATGACAGAAACCAGTCTGATTTTAACGGAAATAACCGCCAGTATTTCTGAATTCAAAAAACAGGCCCTCAGGGAATGGCGGAAATTAGATGACAATCTCCGGGCGCAATTCAAAAAAAACTAATGGCGATGCGTGATTGCCGTGGGCAAACGGGACCGTGGTGCCATCTACAAAACAGCTGCAAAGCGATAGCTGCCTGTGTAAAAACATGGCAGCTTTTTTTGTTTCAGGATGAATGATTGAAAGGAACACCGGAACAATGCCACCCCTTGAAGATATGGAAGTCAGGTGGGCTGCCCGGCTTTTGCATGAACACCGGGCCATCTGCCTGCAGCATGGGGTTTTTCTTTCATCCCCGACCATCAATATTTCATCGGGCCGCAGCACCCTTGGCTGCTGGGATGATCGGACAAAAACGATCTCCATCTCCAGTTGCCTGATCCAAAATGAAGTCTGGGATATTGTCCTGGAGGTCCTGAAACACGAGATGGCGCATCAGTACATTTCAGAGCAGGGTGATCACGCAGACATCCATGGCAGGCATTTCCGGCATGCCTGCCGGAAACTGGGCGTTCATCCGGCATTCATGACCGCCGGCACCAACTATGCCCGGCAATTGGAAATTTTCAAAGGCACACTTCCGGCTGAAGCTCTGAAAATGACCCGGAAGATTAAAAAACTGCTGGCCCTTGGCCGGTCCGGAAATGAAGCAGAGGCCAGGGCCGCTTCAGCAAAGGCCGTTTATCTGCTGAACAAATACAACCTGGAGCAGACCCTGGCCCGTCCGGATCTTCCAGATGTCCGCTACCGGTCCATATGCCATGGGAAAAAGCGTGTTGAAAGCATCCAGCGCGCCATCCTGTCTGTATTAAAGGCCTATTATTACGTGGACTGCCTTACGGCAGGCACCTATGATGCCCGGGAAGACTCGGCCTATAAAACCGTTGTACTGATCGGGAGGCCTGAAAGACTGGCAGTTGCCGAATATGTCTATCACTTCCTTCTGGACCGGAGCAGGGCTCTATGGCGAAATTTTAAAAACCAGACCCTGGCCCCGGCAGGTGACAGGGTTTCTTTTGAAATGGGGTTTATTTCAGGAATTCAACAGAATCATCGCAGGATGTTTAAACCAGCCCAGGTGACACCGGGCAGGGGCAGTGTTTTACCTGAAAAAGCTGTCCTGGCTCTCAGAGAACAGGCCCGGGAAGAAAATCAGATTGAAATCTCCCGGCTGTTCCCGCGCCTGAAAATTGTAAGATCCGGCAGACATTCAACGGCAACAGATGCTTATAAAAAGGGGTTTGAAGAAGGGACAAACACACAGGTCAATCCTGGCATGCCCTGCCGGGAATCAGATCCTGACAGGCTGGCGAACCCCGTGAAACAGATCGGAAAACCGGGATAGCCGGCAGTCAATGAAACTGCAATTGTTTTTCAAGGCCCTGATGAGGTTATTTCTGGTGCCGCATCCAGCCGGCGGCAAAATTCTTTTTTTTGATTTGGGTGCGGGTGTCTGCGGCATCGCCGTCAGAGCGGTAAAAGGCCTTGAAAAGCGTCGGACCCATCAGACAGGTGATAATGGCCAGCAGAATAATGGCATCCTTGAAAGCTTGGGTGATAAATCCGAATTCCAGCCCGATGGTGGCCGCCACAATGATGAGGCTTAACCGGGATGTCATGAGCAGACCTACCTGCAAAGAGTTGAGAAAAGACAGGCCGGCAAACACAAAAAGCAGGCAGGGCAAAATTTTTACCAGCACGGCAAACCCCAGCAGTTTACTTGTAAAAATCAGCTGCCCGATGGACAGGACATTGGCTACATCAAACTGCATGCCCACATGAATGAAAAACAGCGGCACCAGAAATCCGTATCCAAAACCGGACAGTTTCTGCTCCAGATGCGTTTTTTCTCTGAAGACAATGGAAAGCAGGGCCCCTCCCATAAATGCGCCCAGTACCGGTTCCAGGTGGGCCAGTTCGGACAGGGCTACGAATAAAAACAGCAATGCCAGGGAAAACCGCACCCCCAGTTCCTGGGAATCCTTGTCCGCCAGAAACCGGTCGGTTTTGTCCGGATACCACCAGGCCAGAAACTGGACCAGTTTTAACAGGATACCGAACCCGATGAACAGGGGTAAGGGCCGCAAAAATTCCCAGCCAAACCCGTTCTGGTGCCATAACAGAAAAAAGGTGATGGCAAAAAGGGTCAGAAAATCAGCCAGAGTGGCGGCGATAAGCGCATTCTGTCCCAAAGGTGACTGGCTGGCATTGGTATCTTTGAGGGTCGGTACCACAAGC
>JAABSK010000040.1 GCA_011390435.1 Desulfobacteraceae bacterium
AACAGAACTGTCTTTCTTCCATTCAATAACAGCCATGAAATTCTCCATCGGTAAATTTAATTATCATACAAAAACAGCGTTATCATTCATAAATCATATGCACCAAGATTTCAAGAAGAAACCCGTGGTCTGAAACCGGATGGCCCTGCCAGTCAACTTAAAATCTGATTGACAATCACTGGTTTTTCTGACAAGCTCCCTTGAGGGTTGATGGGCAGATTAAGATTGATACGCACAACATTAAGACTCAGGAACACGCCATGATTATTGGAATAGATGTTGGCGGAACGCATACGGATGCTGTTCTTCTCAGCAGTAGCGGCATTGAAAAAAAGATCAAGGTTTCCACAGATTCAACCGATCTTTTTCACACCATTCTTTCAGGCTTTAATTACCTCCTTGAAGATATTGATCCCAAAGATGTCCAGCGGGTGGTCATCTCCACGACCCTGACCACCAATGCCATTGTCCAGCAAAATCTGGAACCGGTCGGCATGATTGTCTCAGCCGGGCCGGGAATTAACCCGATGGCCTTTAAAACCGGTGATCACTACTATTGCGTATCCGGATCCATCAACCACAGGGGAAGAGAAAAATCCCCGGTCAATACCATTGAGATCAAGGATATTGCCAAAAAACTCAAAAAAGCCGGCATTGAATATGTTGGCGTTGTCAGCAAATTCTGCGTTCGAAACCCCAGCCATGAAATCCTGATCAAACGGCTCCTGAATAAGTATTTCAAAAAAATCTTTCTGGGCCACCATGTATCCGGCAACCTGAACTTCCCCAGACGGATCGCCACAACCTATCTGAATGCCGCTGTCTTTTCTCTGCATAAATCCTTTTTTGAGGCGGTGAAACAATCCCTTGCCGAAAAGGGATTGACCATTCCCATTCAGATTTTAAAAGCAGATGGTGGAACCATGTCCCTTGAATCTTCAATGGACTTTCCCGGCCAGACGGTCCTGTCAGGTCCTGCCGCCAGCATCATGGGGGCCATTCCCTATGCTCCGAAAAACCAGGATGCCATTGTTCTGGACATCGGCGGAACCACTACTGACATCGCATTTCTGGTAAACAAAGCCCCGCTGCTGGAACCGCTTGGAACCCAGAGAGGCCAGCACAGAAGCCTGATCCGAAGTCTCCGGACAGAATCCAAAGGGATCGGCGGAGACAGTTTTGTCCGGGTCGAAAATGGTGAACTCCTCATCGGTCCGGAACGGAAAGGTCCTTCAATGGCTTTTGGCGGAAGCGTCCCAACCCCCACAGATGCCATTGTGGTCCTGGGCCTGATGGATGAAGGCGACAGGGAAAACGCCCAGAAAGGAATCCGCCAGATCTCAGAGGCACTTGGCGTCAGTGATATTGACGCCTCGGAAATGATATTTAAAAAATGCTGTTCCATTATCCTGAAAAAAACCTTTGAAATGATCGACAAGCTGAATTCCCAGCCGGTATATACCGTCCATGAATTTCTTGAAGGGTATAAGATCAGTCCCAGAAAAATTCTCCTGCTGGGCGGTTCGGCAAAATATTTTGCCAAAAAAATCGAAGCCCTTTACCATATCAAAACCCAGGCGGTACCAGAAGCGGCAGTGGCAAATGCCATTGGCGCGGCCCTTGCCCGAACCACCTGTGAAGTATCATTGAACGCAGACACAGAACACGGCATTGTCACTGCCCATGAAGAGGATTTTGCCGAACCCATTTCCAAGGCCTTTTCAGAAAAAGATTTGATGGATACTGCCTACACCCTTTTACGGGAAAAAGCCATCAGCTCAGGTGCAGACCCTGACAACCTTGACGAAATGGAAGTGGTTGAATTTCAAAAATTCAATATTATCCGGAATTTTTCACCACGGGGCAGAATATACAGAACCAAAGTGCAGTTGAAGCCCGGTTTGATCAAAGGGTTTGAAAAGGTTTTGCAATTAATTTAAAGAGGACGTCATGTTAACGGCATTAAACAAAACAGGCCTTGTGTTTTTTCCTGCGTTTGACTGGGCAATTGATCCCACCCATCCGGAAAGAGAAGAGCGTCTTTTATATACCCAGGACCAGGTGACAGAAGAAGGGATCTTTGATATCAATGGAATCATAGAGTACAAGCCCGACCTGGTGACCCACCAGGATATCCGGCGGGCGCATTTCTGTGTTCCTGATGAAAAAACAGTTACCACTCAGTCCCATTTGATCAGTGCAGGCGGCGCAAAAGCCATTGCCGATGCTGTTTTCAACAAAGAGGTCAAAAACGGATTTGCCCTGGTCCGGCCGCCTGGACACCATGCCATGCGGGTCACCCATGGTGGAAGGGGGTTTTGTCATATCAATATTGAAGCCATTATGGTGGAATACATCCGATCCCGTTTCGGGGTCAAACGGATTGCAGTGGTGGATACTGACTGCCATCATGGTGACGGCACCAATGATATTTACTGGCATGATCCAGATGTTCTGTTCATTTCGCTGCACCAGGACGGCAGAACCATGTATCCTGGGACAGGTTTCACAAGCGAACTCGGCGGGCCCAATGCCAAAGGCTCCAACCTGAATATCCCGCTTCCGCCCGGCACGTCAACCGAGGGATATCTGTATGTTATCCGGAACTGTGTGCTGCCCGTGCTTGACGATTTCAAACCAGATCTCATTGTCAACTCTGCCGGTCAGGATAACCACTACACAGACCCATTGACCAACATGAACTTTTCCGCCCAGGGATATGCCACCCTGACAGACCTGCTCAAACCAGACATTGCTGTTCTTGAAGGTGGATACTCCATTGAAGGGGCCCTGCCATACGTCAATCTGGGCATTATCCTTGCAATGGCCGGCCTGGATTACACCGGCGTGATTGAGCCGGATTATGACCCGGAGCGATTAAAACAGCCGGTAAGCATCACTGACAAAATCAAAAAAACCACAGATATCATTAACGCCTATTGGCGGCAGCGCCATGATTTACGGCTGAAGGCCGGAAAACCCGGGGATCTTCAGGTCCGGCACCGCGAAATTTTTTATGACACCGATAATATTTTTGAACAGCAAAAAGAAACTGTCCGCATTTGTCACGACTGTGGGGGCTGTTTTACAATTGATTCCAAAGCCAAACCTGGAAAACACATCCAGGCGGTTCATATTCCCATAAATGCCTGTCCGGCCTGTGTGGAAGCCGGGTATGTTTTTTATGACAAGGCAGAAAAAAAGAAATTTGATGCTGTTTTTCTGCAGGACCGGACAAAAGACCTGTATGAAATCAAGTGATTGCTGATTTTTCTCGCCAGTATCACTGTCTGCAGGTCCGGTCACAGGTTCTTCAGGCTATCCGGAACTTTTTCACCGCTCAACACTACCTTGAAGTGGATACGCCACTCAGATGTCCCTGTGTCATCCCTGAATCCCACATTGATCCGGTTACATCCGGAACCTGGTTTCTCCAGGCCTCTCCTGAACTATGCATGAAACGCCTTTTGTCAAAAGGGTGTGATAAACTCTTTCAACTTTGCAAATGCTTCAGGAAAAATGAACGGGGCCGGCTTCACCTGCCTGAATTCACATTGCTGGAATGGTATACCGCCAATGCCACCTATCTGGATTTAATGGATCAATGCCAGGATCTGCTCAGCGATATCGCCCGGCAGCTGAAATACAACCACATCCTTCCCTATCAGGGACGGAAAATTGACATTTCAGATCCCTGGCCCAGATTGACAGTAAAAGATGCTTTCTCGCGCCATGCCGATATCAGCCTTGAAACCGCCCTCCAAACAGGTATGTTTGATGAAACGCTGAGTTTCCAGATTGAACCGGCACTTGGAAACCACACGCCTGTTTTTTTGATGGATTACCCGGCAAGTCAGGCGTCTTTGGCAAAACTCCTTCCAGACAATCCCGCCTATGCCCAGCGATTTGAATTCTATATTGCCGGAATCGAAATGGCAAACGGGTTTACAGAGTTGACCGATCCAGATGAACAGCGCAGACGATTCATGAGCACAAACCATGAAAGAGCTGCCATGGGGAGTGCTTCGCTGCCGCTGCCGGAAAAATTTCTCGAAGATTTGACCGCCATGCCGGACGCTGCCGGCATTGCCCTGGGTGTAGACCGGCTGGTCATGTTTTTCGCTGATGTTGCTGCGATTGATCATGTCGTCTGCTTCCCGCCTGAACACCTGTAGGCGGATAAAAACGTTTTCTCTGTTGCTGTCTGTTCTGATTTTGGTTAATATACAGACTGCCTGTAGAACCAGGCGCCATGATTCTTGATCTGTCCGAACCTGGGAGAAATGCCATGAGCCGACACTCACACACCCCTGAAAAAACACCTCCACCTTCCTGCAATCCAGCCCTTACATATGCTGAGCAGCTCAACTACATGCTTTACGATATTGCCAACGCCGTTCATGCCACCCGGAAAATTCCGGATTTATGCCTTTCAATTTTTCAATCCCTCAATTCCCTGATCACCGTGCCCAATTTTTTTGTTGCCCGCTGCGATACCCGAAAGCAAACACTTTCTTTCGAGTACATTGTGGATGAATTTGATCAAAAGGGCTTTCAGAACCAAGCGATTGATCTTTCCGGATCCCTCATCGGTGAGGTTCTTTTAAACAAACGCCCCATGCTGCTCAAAACCCATCAACTGATCGAACGGGCAAAGGCCTGTCGCCTTGGAGGAACCACCCCGAAAATCTGGCTGGGGGTTCCCCTGATTGTTCAGGACCGTGCGGCAGGTGTCATGGCAGTTCAGCATTATTCAGATCCAGGATATTTTACCCATAAACACCTGGAAATTCTGGTCTGTATTGCAGAACTCCTGTCAATGGCCATGGAAAGAAATCAGCTTGCCATGGAACTGGAAACTGAAAAAAACCGTTGCCTTCAGCTAGCGAAACAGAGCCAGGCCGTTGTTTTTCAAACCGATGGCAACGGCATCTGCAATTTTGCCAATCCGCAAACCCATGCACCAGAACAGAAAACCATCCTGATCATCGAAGATGAGCCTGCCATAAGAACCATGGCTGCCAAAGCCATTCATTCCTTTGGATATCAGACACTGGAAGCTGAAGACGGAGAAAAGGGAATTGCGCTGTTTGAAACAGGCCATGCGTCTATTGATGCGATTTTGCTGGATATCATCCTGCCAAAAATGTCTGGGATTCAGACCTTTGAAAAAATCCTCCATATCGATCCGGATGCCAGCATCATCATCACATCAGGCCATATCACCAATCAGGACCAGAAATCCATGTTTGCAAAGGCCAGAGGATTCCTTGAAAAACCCTACCAGATTATGGAGCTTAAAAAAATGATCCATCTTGCGCTGGATTGATCACCTCACGCAGACTTGCCAGAAGCCTCTGTCCGGATGAAAAATGACATGATCACACATCCGGCCGCAAAGAAAAAAACGGCTGGAAAAAGTCCCTGACCCGGATCAGGCAGCACATTCACATTGGTGTATACCCTGACATTCTCAATCACCGCAATACCAGCATCCGACGGGACATACTGCTCAGCCATGACAATATATTTTTTAAACGGCCACAGCGCATATAATGATCCTGCCATCAGACCGATCAAAAACGCCATGGTCACATCATACCATTTCTTGAGCACTGCATGAAGCAACCGGGCAAAAAATATCCCCCCGATGACAAGTCCCACGGAAAAACTGCACAAAAATGCAATATCATCCAGTTTTAAAGCGGTAAGCCCTGAAATCGCTGAAATCACAGCAAAGTACTCACCCATGAGAATCAGGACCAGGGATCCACTGATTCCCGGCAGCACCATTGCAGAAACAGCCACAGCACCACAGAAAAAAATGTATCCGTACTCCTGAATGGCGTATTTACCGGAAACTTCAAACGCCCTGGCCGGTGAGTCCTGATCTGAAGATATCCTGTGGCCTGCTTCATCTTCATACTGCTGCTGATACATGGCAGACTTTCTTTCCACTTTATCATACGGATTTACCGCCCAGGTAACATAAATGGTCAGACCCGCCCCGATAACCAATGGAACCAGCAAGATCAGACGCCGGTTTTTCAGCATTTTTACCGGAATCAAAATGGAGACCAGAATCAACCCGAAAAATAAGGCATAGGTGGATGAGAAATGTACCTCCATCAGATATTTCATCAGGCGTGACAGAATGACAACCGCACAGCCCGCACCAGCCACCAGTTTCAATAAAAAGAAAAAATCAGTTTCCATTAAAAACCCGGTCAGCTGTTTCCAGTGTCGCTGTTTTCCAGACTGAAATAAAAGATTGAACAACAATTGGCCGGCGTAAAGGATACTGGTTTTATTGATACAGCTGATCGCTGCAAAAACCCGTTCGTAAATCTGAAAAATCAGCAGAAAGGTTCCGCCAGAGACTCCGGGGATGATATTGGCCATTCCCAGACAAAACCCGATCAGCAGATCTGTCACTAACTTTCCCATCCATGCTGACCGATGAGTTTCACAAAACGGCATGCACCAAGGAGCGTGGTCTGAATTCCCTGCGGGGTTTTTTCCAGCCGGATCAACTCCTGGGAAAAATGATCACCAACCGGCATGATCAGCCGGCCGCCCATTTCCATCTGATCCACCAGTGGTGGTGGAATAATCTGTCCGCCTGCCGTGACAATGATCGCATCAAAAGGCGCTTCCTGTTTCCATCCCTGGGTTCCGTCTGAATACCGGGTAACGATATTGTGATATTTCAGACGGTCAAACAAGGTCCGGGTATTCAAAAACAGGGTGTGGTTTCTTTCAATGGTATAGACTTTATAAACGATCTGGGCCAGAATCGCCGCCTGATATCCAGATCCGGTACCGATCTCGAGAACACGCTCGTTCCCTTTTAATTCCAGCGCTTCAGTCATTTGAGCAATAATAAACGGCTGTGAAATGGTCTGACCTTCTCCGATGGGCAGTGGGAAATCGCCGTAAGCAGTGTCCATCAATGCCTCACTGACAAACAGATGCCGCGGGACGACCCGCATGGCCTTCAGTACCAGCGGATCTGAGATTCCCCGGGCAACGACCTGCTTTTCAACCATTTCGCTCCGCCAGCTGGTGAATTTTTTGGCTTCATTTTTCATGCCCACTTCATACCAGCAACCAGAATATCCGTCAAGCAGATAGCAAGGAAACCAAGGCTCCCGGCATGACTAAATTTTATAAATCACCCGCTTGTCCGTGATAATGATATCCACTGTATATTTTCGAGATTCCATCTGAATCTGGTCAACAATCTGCTCTTCATAGGCAAGAGAGACTTTTCGGCAGGTTTCCGGCAGTTTGGTAATCATTTTGGCGTAAAAATTATTACCGAATCCAATACGCCCTCCTTTGTCATCAAAGGCCAGCCCTGGAATAATGGCGATGTCAACGGCATCCAGCGGAATTTTCTTGCATTTTGTCACATCCGGCTCAAGGATACCATCGGCACTGACGACAAGATCTCTGTCATAATTGCTGATTTTATATAGGTTAATGGCATTTTTTGCGTCTGTAAAAACGGGAAGGGCAATCCCCTTCTCAATCTGTAATGCCTTCTTAATGATTCCTTCTGTGGGGACTTCATTGCTGGCCTGGGTATACAAAAATGCCAGCTGGGCTTCCATAAAATTTGCAAAATCAAACAGCTTCTGTTCAATCTGATTATACTTTTCCACCAGGGCTTCTTTTGTCAGGTGTTCCAATCGATCCGCTACCAGAGCCAGGTTGTTGATTTTCCCATTTTTCAGTTCATCCATTATCCTCAATCCTCTTTGCAAGAAAAGTTTTTCAGCAAATATTATACACCTGCTGCCAATTGTCAACCTGCAATAATCATTGACTGTTTACACCCCTCGTGGTATCTGGTTAAGATTGTCAAAGAATCTTTCAAAATAAGAACTTAGCACACATAACAGAGGAAAATAATTACAAAAATGCTGGATCTGAAATTTGTTAAAAGCCATCTTGATGATGTTCAAACTGCAATGGCAAAAAGAAGGGCGAATATTGATTTTGCCGAGCTGATCGATAACGACGAAAAACGCAAAACCCTGCTGCTTGAAATTGAAACCCTTCGCCACCAGCGAAACACTGTTTCAGAAGATATTGCAAAACTGAAAAAATCCGGACAAGATGCAGACCCGTTGATCGCAGAGATGCGGGACGTGTCCGATGCAATCAAACGTCTTGACAAACAATTATCTGAAGTGGACACCGCCATCCACGCATTTCTCATTTCAGTGCCCAACATTCCTCACCCGGATGTTCCGGAAGGGATTGATGACACTCAGAACCGGCTGGAAACCACCTGGGGCACACCCCGGACATTTGATTTCACACCCAAGGCCCACTGGGATATCGGAGAAAACCTTGGGATTCTGGATTTTGCGCGGGCGGCAAAACTGGCAGGTGCCAGATTTCCATTATATCTCAAAAACGGCGCCAGACTTGAAAGGGCATTGATCAACTTCATGCTGGATACCCATATTGCCCGGCATGGGTATGTGGAAACCCTGCCCCCTTTTATTGTCAATCCAGCCACCATGACCGGAACCGGACAGTTACCAAAATTCAAGGAAGATCTGTTTAAAATCGAGGGTCAGGACTATTATCTGATCCCCACATCTGAAGTTCCCATGACCAACATCTATGCCAATGAAATCATTGATGAATCAATGCTTCCCTGCAAATTCACCGCCTACACACCCTGTTTCAGATCTGAAGCCGGCTCTTATGGCCGAGACACCCGGGGACTGATTCGCCAGCACCAGTTCAACAAGGTGGAACTGGTGAAATTAACCACTCCGGAAACCTCTTTTGCAGAACTGGACAGCCTGCTCGATAATGCCCGAACCATTCTTGAAATGCTCGAACTGCCGTATCAGGTGGTCACCCTGTGCACTGGCGATCTTGGTTTTTCCGCTACAAAAACCTATGATATTGAAGTCTGGATGCCCGGCCAGGATAATGGCAAGGGAAAATACCGAGAAATATCATCGTGCAGTAACTGCCTGGACTTTCAAGCACGGCGGGCCGGGATCCGATTTAGAAGAACAGAAACCCGAAAACCCGAATTTGTCCATACGCTGAATGGATCGGGACTCGCGGTGGGACGGACATTTGCCGCTATTTTGGAAAACTGCCAGCAGGAAGACGGATCTGTCATCATTCCGGATGTGCTGGTGCCCTACATGGGAGGACAAAAGGTGATTCGCCATGATGCTTGATTATTTTCCCGACGACATTAAACCCTATATGATTCCCCGGCCCCGGCCGGACCTGTATTATCAATGCCTGGGCTGTGCTGCTGAGCATTCGGTTGAAAAACTGCTGTATGTATGTCCTGAATGCGGCCAGGTGCTGATGATCCAAGACAGGGGAGCGGAAAAGCTCAGACAGATTCCCGGCCATCTCTGGCAGAAAATCTTTGACTTCCGGAAACTGCTCAAGCAGCCTGAGTTACAGGGGATCTATCGATATCATGAATTTATCGGCCCTTGCATCCCCCTGTCATCTGTTGTTTATCTGGGAGAGGGTCATACACCTGTCATCCAGGCAAATGCCACTTTACAGGAAGCTGCAGGCGTTTGTTTCTATTATAAAAATGATGGCCAGAACCCCAGCGCTTCATTCAAAGACCGGGGAATGGCCAGTGCCATTTCCAGCATCAAATACCTGATCGACCAGAACCTTGTCCGTGACGTGATCGCTGTCTGCGCATCAACCGGAGACACATCAGCGGCAGCAGCACTGTATGCGTCGTATCTTGGGCCGCTGATCAAGTCGGCAGTTCTGCTGCCCCATAAAAAAGTGACCTCCCAGCAGCTGGCTCAGCCCCTGGGAAGCGGGGCCCGGGTATTTGAAATTCCCGGCGTTTTTGATGACTGCATGAAAATTGTTGAGCATCTGTCTGCTAAATACACGGTAGCCTTGTTAAATTCAAAAAATGCCTGGCGGATTCTGGGCCAGGAATCCTATTCCTATGAAATTGCCCAGGACTTTAACTGGGACATGAAGGACAAAGTTGTGGTGGTCCCCATTGGAAATGCCGGCAATATTTCTGCCATCATGAATGGGTTCATTAAATTTCATGCAGCAGGGATCATTAAAGCGCTGCCCAAAATCCTGGGGGTACAGTCAGAGCATGCCGACCCGGTTTACCGCTATTATCTTGAGCCGGATGAAACCCTGCGTAAGTTTGTCCCGGTGGATACAAAACCCAGTGTTGCCCAGGCTGCCATGATCGGTAATCCGGTTTCCATGCCCAGGGTCATACAGATTGCGCAGCAGTACAACCGGCTGAGTGCATGCCAAAACGTATTTTTTGTCAATGTTACCGAACAGTCGATCATGGACTGGCAGCTGTTGGCCAATAAAAACGGCCATATCACCTGTACGCAGGGCGGGGAATGTCTTGCCGGACTGTTCAAGGCGGTTGAAACCAGACTGGTGTCACCTGAAGAAACCGCCATTCTTGATGCCACCGCCCATGCCATCAAATTCTCAGAATTTCAGGATCTGTATTTTAAATCACAGATACCGGAAGCATATCACATTCATTCCAGCACAGATAATATTAATCTCCCGGTTTTGATCCTGCCGGATGATCCCCAAATGGTACCGTCACAGGAGAACCGGTTGAATGACACCGATTTTAGACGATTTGTCATGGATATCTCCGGCAAGATTGCAGATCAGCTTCAGTTAAAGGAATCCTGATTTGTCTTTATGAACAGATGCGTTTACACCACAATAATGGCTGTTTTCTGCCTTTTATTCATGGCGGGGACACTGTCGTTCGTGTTCTTGAAGAACGCGGCTGCCAAGGGTGTCAAAACGTCTTATAAGCGCTATTCTATTTTCAAAGTGAATGATGATGATATTTTATGTGAACCCTATATCGTCAACCAGGATGACTGGCTGTATAAAATCTTCAGAAAAAAAGGGGAGATCTCTGAAAAAGATTTTCCCTACTTTTTAAAAATTTTCAAGCAGATCAACCCGGAGATATCCAATATTGATGCCATTGAACCGGGAATACAGATCCTGATCCCGTTAAAAAAAGTCCATAAAAACGATTATGATCAGAGCAGTCCGGGAACCATTGATGTCCCGGTGCTTGAATTTTCCACCATGGGAGATGATCCGGATCTGGCTGCTTTTTTCAATACCCATACCGTCAAAAAAGGAGACAATGTCTCTTCATTGATTGACAAATCCTTTCTTGAAGAAAGTGGTGCCATCTCCGAAGAAGGGCTGAAAGCCTTTCAGCTGGCAAACCCGTATATCCAGAACATCAATATTGTCTATGAAGGCAGGGATATCTATCTGCCGGACCCGTCCATCAAGTCTCAGCCCTGGTTTCAGTCTCTTTTATCCAAACCGGAACCAGACCCGCAGGATGCGTCTGATGCAGCAGCAGACACCCGGGCGAAACAGAACAAAATTGATGCGTTCCAGCTGGCACAGCTCAAAAAATATTCATCCCTTATCGGCGGAACCCTGCTCAGCCATGGGAAAATCTATTTTCCAGAGCAGGGAAGGGAAAATCAGGTTCTCGACTTGTCCACCCTTCCGGTGATTGAAACCAAAGACGGGTCCAAAATTCTGATCTTATCCGGGCAGAATGTGAACGAGCAGCTGCTGAAAACCGCTCAGACGTACTGGAAAGATCTTAAGGTGCAATTACTGGCACAGACCCTTGATCAAATCAACCCGGAAACCGCTTCTTCACCCCCTGCTCAGCACAGCCCGGCATCGGAAAACCGAAAAATTATTGAGACGATTTTGTTCCAAACCGGCCACGATTATGTTCCAAATGCCAAAATCCCGTTCATGCTCAATAATATTCAGCTGGAAGCCTCTTTTGGCCGCATTATCCGGAAAGACCGCAAAGACCTTTTAATCAATTTTGGCAATGTTTATGGGGCGGCGCTGGAGGTGTTAAAGCAAAAAGAATTTGAGATCATCCTCATCGCTCCGGATCTGAATCCACTTGAGCTGGCACAGATCCTTCTTGATCAGCTGGGGTATACGACGCGCCTGAATCCAGCTGTTTTTACCGGCGATATCGTGGAAACCATTTATGGTCTGTATGCTGTCCTGGATCAAGACAAACTGTTTATTCCAATGGCGTCACTGACCGAGACGGCGCAGGCATATCTCAAAAAAGAAAAGTTTCGTGTTCTATCGGTCAATCCCCCTGCACCTGCAATGTCACCCTGAACCTGAAGGAGCGTTTTTCATGAAGTCTGCATTTATCTCATCTTTTATCCTGATCTTTCTGATATCCTGTACCTCTGTGCACACCACCCGGGAAAAAGAAATTGCACTGGCAACCCAGCGCCTTGGTGAACAATATTACAACACTGGTGAATACACAGCTGCCTTGAAAAACCTTTTGGAAGCGCAGAAAACCATTCCAGATGATCCATTCTTGAACAACAGCCTGGGGCTGGCATTTTTGGCCAAGGATCGATACGATCTGGCCGAAGCGCATTTTACAAAAGCGCTTTCTGAGAAGCCAGACTATATTCAGGCCAGAAACAACCTGGGCGTTGCCTATATGAAACAGGAAAAATGGACCCTTGCCATCAACGCATTTCAGGCGGTTGCCGGCGATATTTTGTATGCCACGCCGGAAGTGCCCTTATCCAACCTCGGATGGGTCTATTTCAATCAAAAACTGTATCAGAAGGCAGAATTCTATTTTAAAAAATCACTGGAAATTCAGCCGGGTTTTCTGGTGTCCATCCATGGACTCGCATCCACATATCTTCAGACAGGCGCACATGATCAGGCACTGAGATACCTGAACCGCCATCTCAAATCAAATCCGGAAGCGGCGATTTTACATTCCGATGTGGCAAAAGTGTATACAGCGCGTCATGAGCTGGACAAAGCCAGAAAGGCATGGCAGACAGTGCTGAACCTGGTTCCGGAAACCTCACCACTGGCGCTGGAGGCCCGGAACCAGTTGGATCTGCTCAATTAGTCAGTAGCGGTAAAAATATTCTGTTTCTGCTCCAGTTGAACAATGGACGGCGTCAGGAAAATCAGCAGTTCCTTTCGCTCATCTTCAGTCGTGTCAGTTCTGAACAGCCTGCCGAGAATGGGAATTCCTGAAAGCAGGGGGGTCCCGACACTTCCTTTGTTATCCGTTGTTTTTACGATACCACCAATAATAATCGTGTCCTTATCATTCACCAGAAGCTCTGTCTCTGCCTCATTTGTGGATAATGACGGCACACCGTTCGTAACGGAATCGATATCATTTTTGGTCAAAAAAACCGTCATGGAGATTCGTTTATCCGGCGTCACATGGGGGGTGACTTCCAAAAGCAGATCGATATCCTTGAACTTGACAGATGACCCACCGGAAGAATCCCGTTCCAGGTAGGCATATTCCAGACCCTGTTTGATCTTTGCCTTTTTATTGTCCAGGGTAAGGATGCGGGGAGAAGACACCACTTTAACGTCCCCTTTCTGTTCAGAAGCCGCGATCTGGGCATTCAGATTTAAAAAATTGGATCCCAGTATCCGGTAAAAATTAAATGCACCGGTATTCCCGGGGGATGTCAACGGAGAATTCAATGCAATACTGAAATCCCGTTCTCGACCGGTGGAAGCGGTTTGTGTTTTGGTCAGACTCAATCCCAGCCCCAGTGATCGTGAAAAATCTTTTGTCACTTCAACAACTTTGGCCTCTATCATGATCTGGGGGGTCACTTTGTCCAGGCGGTAAATAATTTCTTTGGCCTGATCGATTTTGGACTGAATATCCGTGATGATGATCATGTTGGTGCGCTTATCAACACTGAGTTTCCCGCGATCTTTGGTCAATACCTGATCCAGATGGGGCTTGATATCTACTTCTGCATCAGAGTAGTTGATGGGAATATACTCTGTAACCAACGGTTCGAAACTTTCTTTTTGCTCCATCGAGGCCTTTTTTGCGGCAATGGCTTCCTGTAACTGATTCTCTTCTTCTTTCAGGGTATTCAACGTGGCGATCCGAATGACATTTCCTTCCCGCTTCTGGCCAAGATTATTCATTTTCAATACAAGATCCAGGACCTGGTCCCACGGAACAGGATCTTCCAGCGTAAGGGTTACCTTACCTTCAACATCTTTGTCGATGGCAAAATTCAGCCCGCCTACGCTTCGTAAAATTCGAATGACATTCTTGATATCGGTTTCATAAAAATCCAGCTTGATTTTTTCACCGGTATAGCGTTTTTCAGGGCCGAACATCCGCTCTTCAGCAGACAGCTTTTCACTGGCGATACCCTGGGAATCATTGCTGAGCTGCTGGTTTTGAGGCGGCGCTGCCACCAGTTGAGCACTTGTTTCAGCAGAGACAGTTTTCTGGGCTTTGGTAAACACCGGAGGCGTGATTGTCGATGGTTCAAACGACAAAGAGATCACGTTCTGATCCTGAACCACGCGGTAAGGAACAGTGTCCCGGGTATTGATCTGAATGCGGGCTTCTGTCTGCCTGCCTGGTACCTGCTCCGGCAAAAGGCTTTCCACGGCTGACTTGAAATAATGGGTCAACAACACCCGGTTATGATAATAGGGCACCTTGGTATTGTGCAGATTGAGATAAATTTTCCCGTCTTCTTCCTGGGTGATATCATAGTTCACCGGATGGCTGGTGTGGACAGCAATATCTGAACGCCCGTCTTCCAGGGTGTTGAACTCAATATCAGTCATTGTGGCGGTTGCATCCGGTATCACTGCGGCAGAAGGCGCTTCAGATGCGCCAGACATATTCAGGGCAGTGGTTTTCTGGGCTGAATGATCGGTGTGATGTGCCATTTTCGGCATCGGCGGTGCCTGAAATTCCTGAAGCACCACTGTTAACGTTTCTGTATCTTCAAGCACTTCATATTTCAAATCCCGGGTCAGCAAAATTTCAATCTTTGCTGTGGTTTCTTCTTTGTCAGCATAACTGACAACAATATCACTGATGCTGTCATGTTTTGGCGCCATCACAACGAGATTTTCAGAAATCCTTGTCTCTGGAAGATATACGCCGATCCCAAACGGAAACGGCTGTTTGATCGATGTATAGGAAGACAGTTTTTCACTGCCCTGAATCAGCACCTCAACCCCCTGATCTGACGGGTTCAGACGAACCATGTCGATCTGCCTGGGCAGAGAACCGGATGACGATGCCTGTTCACTCGATTCGATCGGTTTTGCTGTATCTTCTGTGACAGGTGTTTGAGGATTTTGCGCAATACACCCGGACAGAACAGATATCAGAAAAAAAAGACCGATTGTGATCATTCCATTGTTCACTTTTTTTACCTGAAAAAAAGGCATATCAATCCTCACTGTCATTTTTATGAAGTTTTATTTCCTGGAGCCTTTCCTGAAGCCTGCCCCTGAAATCAGTTACGACTTCTTTTATCACAAGCGCGTTTTCTTTTATTTCAGAGACCCGGCCCTGATTTTTACCAATATAGGTTCCCACCTGGACCTCATACCCTTTTCCAGTTGCGTCCTCTACCATGGCAATCTGCCGGTTTTTCATCATAATGACGGCCACCAGACGAACCTGATTCAACTCCATTTTTTCAAGCGGCGTTAAAATGCGATCGGGTCGATCAATTTTGGCTGAACCGGACTGAACAGCCTCTTCCTGAATCAAGGGTTTAAAAGGATCAATTTTCCCCTTGGCATCATATTGCTCAGACCCTTGAAGGGACGCCGTTTTGGTTTCCTGAATCACATCTGCCTGATCTGGCAACGCGTCTGCTGGTTGAGAATCAGAAGATTGCTCGGCAGCCGGGGCTGTCATGACAGCAGCCTCCCGGGGCTGTTCAGTCTGACTTGCTTCTTCCGCAGCCGTGGGAAGCGCATCCTGTTGAACAGGTGGAACTGCAGCAGGCTGAGAAATTGTTTTTGTAATGATTTGCGGGGAATCCTTTGGGCTGTCTGAAGGCGGGGTATCGCAGGCGTACATCAAAACAATGACCCCCCATGCAATGCACAATGCCGTTATATTTGACGTGATCCTCATGGATTTTCTTATCGATTCCTTATTTTTTACCTCTGCGGCCCTGACTGGTTTCAGGTTCGGTTTTTTCCAAAAACATATATGTTACTGCTTTACAGCTCATTTCCAGATTCTGGCTGCCTTTCAGTGCCTTTACAACCACATCATCGATGTTGACAATCCGGTTCAGTTTCGTGATCTGGAAGAAAAAATCCGTAATCTGATGATAATGGCCTTCCACTTTTATGGATACAGGAATTTCAGTATAAAACTCCCTGTC
>JAABSK010000395.1 GCA_011390435.1 Desulfobacteraceae bacterium
TCGGGTCTGCCGAGACCCACAAAAAAGTGCTGGAAAACCCGGACATGATTTCCAAGACGGTATTGAAAAAAGGCCTGGATGCCGGAACTGCCTATGAAATTCTGTCCATTGATATTGCAGATGTGGATGTGGGCAAGAACATCGGGGCGGAGCTGGAAACCGACCGGGCCGAGGCGGACAAGAAAATCGCCCAGGCAAAGGCGGAAGAAAAACGGGCCATGGCATTTGCAACGGAACAGGAGATGCGGGCACGGGTCCAGGAAATGCAGGCCAAGGTGGTGGAGGCGGAAGCCCAGGTGCCCCTGGCCATGGCAGAAGCGTTCAGAAGCGGTAACCTTGGCATCATGGATTATTACAAAATGAAGAATGTGGCAGCTGACACAAAGATGCGGGAGCAGATCTCCAAGGGAGAAGATACCAGCCGGGATGATCAAACCACGTAACCGTTGAGGCGAGAAAAGGCGGGCTTTTTACATAGACAACTATCTGTATGAAAAGCCTGCCGCCTTACTAAGGAGTGTTTATGGATCAAGAAACCCTTATTAATCTTGTTCTGGTATTTATTTTTCTGATTGTTACCACTCTGGTCAAGGGACTGAAGGCCAGACAGCAGAAAAAAGTGTTGAAAAAGAAGAAACAGGCGGTCAAGCCATCCGTTTTTTCCTTTTTTCAGAAAATCAGAGACCAGATACAAGCGTCTTTGCAGGAACAGGAAAGACAGGCCAGGCAGCAACGACTGCAAAAGGAGCCAGAACCGGAACCATCGGACCCTACTTTCTGGGATGAACTTTCTGAAGACGAGGTGATTCAGGAAGAACGTGAGGTGCCATCGGCACCGGAAACGGAAAAGTCGCGCGCTTCGACCCGGAATCAAACCAAGGATCCGATTCAGAAAATGGCACCTGAATTCCAGGTTCAAGACCGGGAAATCAAGACCCCACCTTCTTCAGAAGAGGTGCCGCCGCCCACTCTTCACCCATATGGCCGTCGGCCCAGCCTGCGACAGGCCGTGGTCTGGGCCGAGATTATCGGCAAACCCGTTGCCCTGCGGAAAAAGCCAAACGATTCCATCCTATAAGGGGGAACCCAAAGCTTTAAAACCAGTTGCCACAATTGTCTGGATCTGGTACTTTTTGTTTACTGGACAAAACGTTCTGCATACAACGCCCATGGCGTATTAAAAAAGGAGGTCGTTATGTCAGTATGTGTCATTATCCAAAGAAAAGTCGAAGATAAAAAGATCGCATCCCAGCTGGCCCCACTGATTGTCCGCCTGAGATCCCAGGCCAGCATACAGCCCGGGTATATCACGGATCAGTCCTTTGCTTCTCTGGATTCAGAAGGCGAATATCTGGTTGTCAGTATCTGGAATTCCATGGATGCCTGGAACAACTGGAAAAACAGTGAACAAAGACAAACCATCCAGAAACAGATCAATGCATTGATCGGTGAAGAAACCGTGTGTCGTTACTATGAACCGGTGGTGGGCGGCATTATTCCAAAATTTGAAGCCGCGATTTGATCCTTGGTTTTTCCGGTTCTGTCAGACGCCTTTGAACCGGGCCTCCCGCCGTTCCATAAAAGAGGCCAGACCCTCCTGAACATCCTGGGATTTCATTAAAGGCATCAGGTCCGGCAGCAGGCGATCAATGGCTGCCTGGTCCCCGTGTGACCGGGCCAGGCGGCTAGACCGCAGGGAAGCGGCAACTCCCAGGGGGGCCTGTTTTGAAATGGTCTGAGCGATTTCAATGGCAGTATCCAGGCAGGCATCCGGCGATGTCACCTCCTGGACGAGACCCAGGCGGAACGCTTCTTGGGCATTGATTTCATCTCCGGTCAACAGATAGCGCATGGCGTTTCCCCAGCCCACTTCCTGGAAAAGACGGATAGTGGCACCCCCCACCGGGTAAATGCCCCGCTTGATCTCGATCTGCCCGAACCGGGCCGTGTCTGCCGCCACCCGGATATCACAGGCCAGCAGCAGTTCCAGACCGATGGTCAGGCAGATTCCCTGGACCGCCATGACCACGGGTTTTTTCACCTGTCTGTCCGGGTCCAGGCCCAAAGGATCCATCCCATCTTCAGGCAGTTCAGGAAACTGCCCTTTGGAAAAACAGGGTGCCCATTTCGGCAGATCCAGGCCGGCGGTGAAATGATCCCCTTTGGCATACACTACCCCGCATCTCAGGTCCGGGTTGCGGTGCAGCTCGCCATAGGCACGGCTCAGTTCCCGGTACAGGTCCAGATTAAAGGCATTGCGTTTTTCAACTCGGTTCAATCCCATGCACAGCACATGGCCCCGGGCCTCTACCTGCAGTTTACTGTATGGTTGTCTGTCTTCTGCTGTCAAAGGATCAACACTCATTTTTGCCTCCTTGAAAATAAATATCGGTCATTTTTTGATTGCAATCGTCGGAAACATACCATCTTCGAGTTTCAGGCACAATGTCTGTCAATATGGACAGACCTTTTTCCCGGTGTGGGGCATGGGACAGCAGTGATCACCCGGGGTCCGGAATGAATATCTGGTCCGGCATTGTGTCTGAGGAGAAAAAACGGTATATAAAACATTCAATTCAATCGGCTGTAAAAAAGGGAAAAACTATAGATGATCCCGCAACAAACAAATCGCCAGGTACCTGCAGTGAAAAAGAAACATCTGTGGAAGCGCTTCTTCATTAATATCAGCCTCATTGTCGTCCTTTTTCTCGTGGGCATATTCATCGGGTTTGCCGTCCAGACAGACCGGCTGATTTCTGAACAATACCTGACCACTGCCCGGGCCCATTTCAAAAACATCGTTCTGACCCGGAGATGGAATGCGGAACATGGCGGGATATTTATCAAAAAGGGTCCGGGTGTTCGATCCAACCCTTATCTGGAAAACCCGGACATCACGGCTGCGGACGGGACGGTCTATACCATGAAAAATCCGGCCCTGATGACCCGGGAAATCTCTGAATATGCCCAACAA
>JAABSK010000396.1 GCA_011390435.1 Desulfobacteraceae bacterium
GTCCCGGTCACCATTGCATTGAACATGATGGATGTCGCCCAGAAAAGAGGTATCGCCATTGATATTGAAAAACTGTCCCGGCTTTTGAACACACCGGTGGTCCCCATGGTGGCCAGAAACGGCAAAGGCAAAAAAGAGCTGCTCCAGACCATTGCCGCACGCAGCAGCTCTAAAGAGGCAGCTCCCCTTAAAATATCCTATGGCCAGGACATTGATACTGCTCTGGATGGAATGGCGGAAATCATCCGCGAAAACGGATTTCTATCATCCCGGTATCTGCCCCGATGGACCGCCCTGAAATACCTTGAAAATGACCAGCAGATCCTGTCCCTTGGCCGGATTGAAAACGCTTCCCTGGCAGCACGGCTTGAAGAAAAGGTGGAAAAACTCACCCGCCACCTGGCAACAACCCTTGATGCCCACCCGGAAGGCATTATCGCAGATCAGCGTTACGGGTTTATCAATTCCGTATTAAAGCAGGGTGTCATCACTTTCAGCCAGGATGAAAGCCGCCTGCAGTGGTCCGACAAAATCGACAAAGTGGTGACCAACCGCCTGCTGGGACCGGTGATCATGATCGGGGTACTGCTGGCGTTGTATCAGTTCACCTTTGCCTACAGCCAGATTCCGGTGGGATGGCTTGAAGTGTTTTTCAGCTGGTGCGGAGATCTGGCAGACAATGCCTTGCCAGATACCCTTTTCAAATCCTTATTGATTTCAGGAATCATTGACGGAGTCGGCGGTGTACTGGGGTTTGTTCCTCTGATTCTTTTCATGTTTCTGGGCATTGCCTTTCTTGAAGATTCAGGATATCTGGCCAGGGTGTCATTCATGCTGGACCGGGTCTTCCGGATGTTCGGCCTGCACGGAAGTTCAGTCATGGCCTTTATTGTTTCCGGTGGAATTGCCGGTGGATGCGCAGTCCCCGGTGTAATGGCCACCCGTACCCTTAAATCCCCCAAAGAGCGACTGGCAACCCTGCTGACGGTTCCATTCATGAACTGCGGGGCTAAAATGCCGGTATACGCCCTGCTGGTGGCAGCTTTTTTCGCCCACAACCAGGCCCAGGTCATGCTGCTGATCACGCTGATCTCCTGGGTCGGTGCCCTTCTGGTGGCCTGGCTGCTGCGCTCTACCCTCATCCGGGGAGAATCAACCCCCTTTGTCATGGAGCTTCCCCCCTACCGCCTGCCGACAATCAAGGGACTGTTGATCCACACATGGGAACGCACCTGGCAGTACATCAAAAAAGCCGGAACCGTTATCCTGGGGATCTCAGTTGTGCTCTGGGCCATGATGACGTTTCCAGGACTGGATGACCAGCAGATCCAGAATTTTGATGCCCGGAAATCCGCCATTTCAGCAACTCTTTCCGCCCATACCCTTGAGCAGATGGAAACAATGGCATCAGATCAGCTTCCTGAGGATATCATGGCGGTGAAACATCAACTGACCCGGATTGAGACAGAGCAGGCCCAGGCCGCCCTGAAACATTCTGTTGCCGGCCGCATCGGAATTTTTCTGGAAAGTATCACCCGGTTCGCCGGATTTGACTGGCGGACCAATATTGCCCTTGTGGGCGGGTTTGCCGCAAAAGAGGTGGTGGTGTCCACCCTTGGCACAGCCTACTCCCTTGGCGAAATCGACCCGGAAGAAGCCACATCCCTCTCCCAGCGGCTGCAGTCCGCACCTGGATGGGGGCCGCTGACCGCGTTCAGCCTGATCCTGTTCACCATCTTTTATGCCCCCTGTTTTGTTACAGTGGTGTGCATTGCAAAAGAAACCGGGTCATGGAAATGGGCGGGATTTTCCGTTGTCTTCAACACCGCGCTGGCATTGAGCCTGTCCACCCTTTTCTACCAGGTGGGACGTCTCATCCTGGCATAACCTGAAAGGAGAACCAGAATGGATCTGTTCATTGTGGGAATTATCGTACTGGCGGCTGTTTGTTTTACCGTCAAAAGCATCGTCAACATCTATACAGGAAAGGGGGACTGCGGCTGTGGTTCCTGCAGCCAGGACTGCTGCGGCACACCAGACAAACCGTTCCGGAAAGGTAATCATTGTCCATAGCGTAAAAGACTGGTATGGTGACAGCAGGATCAGGCGGATCATCCGCCTGGCTGCTGTAAAACCAACCACTGCATAAAACAAAAGGAGCTGCCATGAAATTTGTCATCATCGGCGGTGATGCAGCCGGAATGAGCGCTGCCAGCAAAGCCAAACGAATTGCCCCGGATATGGATGTCACGGTCCTTGAAAAAACACAGGATGTCTCCTACAGCGCCTGCGGTATGCCATACCAGATCGCAGAACCGGACAAGGCCATGGATGATCTGGTGGTGCGATCGGCAAAGGTGTTCAGAGAAAAATACAATATCGACCTTCTGACCGGGCACACGGTCACAAAAATAGACCGGACAGGCCGTACGGTCAGCGGCGTGGTTGAAGGCTCTGACAAATCCTTTTCCATTGCATACGACCGGCTTCTCATCGCCACAGGCGCCGCTGCCGCACTACCGGATATTCCAGGTCTTGACCTGCCGCAGGTCATGGCGCTCAAGAGCCTTGAACAGGGACGGCAGATCAAGCATCGCATCGATCATTCAAACGTAAAAACCGCAGTGATTATCGGCATGGGCTATATCGCTCTCGAGATGTGCGAGACCTTTGGTAAAAGAGGCATTCACACCACCATGATTAAACCGGGGAAAAAATTTTTGCCCTGGCTGGATCCAAAACTGGCCGAGGTCGTGCAAGACACACTGGAAAACCACCAGGTTGACATCAATATGGGATGCGCTGTAACCGCCATACAACCGGACGGCACCGGTGTCCGTGTCATCTGTGAAAACCGGGAGATCACAGCGGACATGGTGCTTGTGGCCACTGGGATCACTCCCTGCAGTGATCTTGCTGGGCAGGCCGGACTCAATCTGGGTACATCAAACGCCATCAGTGTGGACCAGCACCT
>JAABSK010000397.1 GCA_011390435.1 Desulfobacteraceae bacterium
AATGCTCCCTGTCGGATATGCAAAATGACTGAAACAGAATCTATTGTCATCAATACAGGGCCTTTGCTTGCTTTGATAACAGGTTATGGCAATTTGTCCTGCAATCCAATGGTATTTACCTATTACCGCAAATGACGGTTGGATCAAAATAAGCCTTTATAATCATTGCTCAAATAAGCACCCTCTTATCAGTCACTTATCCTTTTACAAAGTATATGAATCTGCAAAATTGCAGATTATTTACAGTTTATGCAGATTTTCCTTGAAAAAAGGCCAGTTTTTCTTGCATTTATATAAAGTATATGTTATTTTTTAGTATCTAAAACATATACTTAATAGGTGGTGCATGGGTCGACTGGATCATAAAAAAATCAAGACAGTATGGCATCAGTTGGAAAAGGCCAAAATATTCAACATTGTTGAGCTGGTATCGCTTTTGACGTGTTCCGTCCCGAATGCCAGGTTGAAACTCAAACAATGGCAGGCCTTCACAAGCTACAATCAAAATGGCAAATACTATACGCTGCCGCAGGTTCCCCTGTTTGATGATCATGGTTTATGGCGGTACAAGAATGCTGCCTTTTCCAGGCATGGCAATCTGAAAAAAACGGTCATTCATCTGGTATCGGTTGCGTCTGCCGGGCTTTCCGGAAAACAGCTCGGAGAGATTCTTGGCCTTTCACCTCAGTCGTTTCTCCACCATTTTCGACAGTGTCCGGGAATCCACCGTGAAAAACACGATGGGGTTTTCATCTATTTTTCAGATGTCGATGAAGTATATGAGAAGCAGCTACAGGAAAGAACTTCTGTTGCTGCCCGGTCAGCCATAGTGACCCTTTCCGATCCTGAAGCCCTGCTGATTCTGGTCGCCGTCATCCGGCAACACGGAATTTCAGCAGAAGAGATACTGGCGCTGCCGGAAATCAAAAAAAGCAAGATTACGCTGTCAGCCGTCCAAAGTTTTATGGCGTATCATGGCCTTTTAAAAAAAACGCCGGATTTCAGGCCCTGAAATTGCTGAAAGGTTTCATTTCCAGTTTGATAGTGTCTGTACAGGCAAAGGTATTATTCCCTGAAAGGCCGGTGATACATTTTTATCCGGAATATCAAGACTGTCCAGAGTGCAATTCCAGACTCCATGTTCAAAAAACCGCTGACCCGAAAACAGTTGTCACCAAGGACATCGGAGCATTTATTGCCAAACAGACAGTGGGGATCTGTCCGCATGGGCACGGAACATTCAAATCCGGACTACTCCGGAGTCTTGTCCCAAAAAACGGTACTTTCGGGTTTGATATCATTGTTGAAGTGGGGTTCGCCCTGTTTGTTCACAGTCGCAGCAATCAGGAGATAATGGCCGCGATGGCGACCCAAAATGTATTCATCTCCGAACGGGAGGTCAGTTATCTGGGCCGGAAGTTCATTATTTACCTTGCCCTTGCCCATCGCCAGAGCCAGGCGGTTTTAAAAGAATACCTCGCTGACAGAGGCGGATATATCCTGCATGTGGACGGGACATGCGAAGGAGACAGCCCCAATCTGTTTTGCGGCCTTGACGGTCTCTCGGAACTGGTGCTTGACTCGGTTAAAATCTCTTCAGAGAAAAAGGATCAACTCATTCCATTTTTTCGTGGTATCAAAGACCGGTTCGGCGATCCAAGGGCACTGGTTCACGATATGGGTAAAGGCATTCTCAATGCAGTGGCGCAAGTCTTTCCGAGTACGCCGGACTACATTTGCCATTTTCATTTCCTGCGGGATATTGGCAAGGACTTGTTGCTTTCGGACTATACCGCTTTTTACAAACGATTGCGAAAACTTAAAGTCCGGTCCACTCTGAAGCAGCGAGGCAGATATCTTGAGCAAAAAATCAATCCGGAATCTCATGATATTGGCAGCATCTCTGGGATCATTCAACAAGGGGCTTTACATTCAATCGATTTTGAACCCATTTCCGATATCATTGTGTATATGCTGATCCAGTGGATTTTTGAATATCCAAGCCAATCAAACGGATATGGCTTTCCTTTTGACCGGCCGCATCTCGATTTTTATCGTCGTCTCCAGGAAGTTTATCAGATACTGGGAAAATTCAAGGATACCGATATGACCCAAAAAGCGAAAAATCCGGTTATTCAGATATACAAAGTGCTTGCTGAATTTGCAGAAGACCAGCGGCTCAATGATCTTGCCAAAGGTTTGGAGTTCAAATCAGCCGTGTTCGATAAACTCCGGGGGGCCATGCGCATCGCCCTTCCTGACGGCAAAGATGGAATCAATGACAATGGCGGTTGCTCAGATATGAAAACCATTAAAGAACGAGTGACTGCTTTTAGAAAATGGTTGCCCCTCAACAAGCACAGAGAGAAAACCTATGCCGGCATGATTAAACAGATCGATAAATACTGGGAGAGGTTGTTTGCCGATCCCATACCGATACAAACCCCTCAGGGGGCAATAATAGTCCAGCCACAGCGAACAAACAATATCCTGGAAAGATTTTTTCGCGATGAAAAAAGACGAGCTCGCAAAAAGACCGGTACAGCCTCGCTGAATAGAATGCTTAAGTCAATCCTGGCAAACACGCCGCTGGTCCAGAATCTCAAAAACGAGGAATATCTGAAAATCATCTTGAATGGATGTTCCAGGCTCGAAGAAAGATTTTCACAAATTGATGCTCGTCTGATACAACAGGAAATGGCCAGTAGCACACAAAACAAGGATAAAATTTTACCTTCGATCAAAAAAATGATAAAGGATGTCAAGTTTACGGAAAAAATTTCCAGGCTGTTTTGTCTTTATTAGCAAAAAAGATGCCAACCGTCATTTGCGGTTATAGCTCATAAAACATTAAAATCTTAATAATACAGGTGTTATCATTGAAACCAGATTTTTTCACCGAGGATACTGAGTCAGATACCATCGGAACTCATTTTTTTTGGATCTTATCCACGTTACACAACGCTACTAAGTT
>JAABSK010000398.1 GCA_011390435.1 Desulfobacteraceae bacterium
ACAGCAGTCTGGGAAGGGCTTTAATATGGCCTTCGGCCAGGTCACAGACATGGATGAAATCCCGGATCCCGGTGCCGTCCCGGGTATCATAGTCGCTGCCGAAAACCTGGACTTTATCTAAAGCCCCGATGGCCACACGGGATATATAGGGTAACAAGTTGTTGGGAATGCCCTGGGGGTCTTCGCCGATCAGGCCGCTGGCATGGGCCCCCACCGGGTTGAAATAGCGCAGCAGGACAATGTGCCATGCCGGGTCGGATCCAAAAAGATCCTGAAGAATTTCTTCGATCATCAGTTTGGTCCGGCCATAGGGGTTGGTGGCGGACAAGGGGAAATTTTCAGTAATGGGAAGGGTTGCCGGATCTCCATACACAGTGGCGGAAGAGGAAAACACGATTTTTTTCAAACCGGCCCGGGCCATGGCAGACAGCAGGTTCAAAGTGCCGGTGATATTGTTGTGAAAATAGGTCAAGGGTTTGGCCACCGATTCTCCCACGGCCTTGAGTCCGGCAAAGTGGATCACCGCATCTGCCTGACACCGGTAAAGAATCTGGTTGACAGCGTCATTGTCCAGCAGGTCTGCCTGGAAAAAATCCAAAGATTTTCCCGTGATTTTTTCCACCCGGTTCAACGATTCTTTTGAACTGTTGGACAGGTTGTCCACCACCACCACCTCATGGCCCTGATTCAACAGTTCAACACAGGTATGGCTGCCGACATAGCCGGCACCCCCGGTGACAATTATTTTCATTGCAGGTCCTTGCTGGGCGTTAAATCAGGAACCGGGCAACCGCATACGGCACTCAGGCACCCGGGCGTTTTTCTTGCAGCCAGCCTATCAGATATTTGTTACAGAATTTTTTGCAATTTGCAAGGCTATTTGTAAAAACCGGGAAAAACAAATACCATAACATTGACAGGCAGGGGCGGGGTGATTAAAATATATTTATTGAGGCAGGCATTACCTGAATCAAACTAACCATAAGGAGAGTTGACAAATGATTGAATTGACTGATCCTGCCAAAGTGCAGATCGACGACTATTTTCAGGGGAAGGAACCGACCCCGATTCGTATTTTTCTCAATTCCGGCGGCTGAGGGGGACCTTCCCTTGCCATGGCTCTGGATGAGCCTAAAAACACGGATGACAGCTTTGATGTAAAAGGCCATAAATTTGTTGTGGACAAGGAATTTATGGAAAAAGCGGAACGGATCAAAATCGATTTTACCGGTATGGGATTTCATCTGGATTCCAATATGGACCTGGGCGGAGGCGGTTGCAGCGGCTGTGGTTCTGACGGTTCCAGCGGTTCCTGTGGTGACTGATATCACCGGTTGCTTTATATAAATTTCAGTTTGTTTCTGAAAACAAATGAAAGTGCCCCTTTATAGAAGGGGCACTTTTTTTGTTTCAGGGCCAAGATCAATCCATGGATCTGGCCACGATGAGGGTACCCGATTCAATGGTGATCAACGCTTTCGGACCGGCAAGATAATTGCTCATGCCAAGGGAACTGCCCATCACAAGGGTGTGATTGCAAAGCGGATAGGCCAGCCCCTCAAGCGTTACCCCTTCAACTTTTCGGGATGCAGGAATCAGGGAAACCAGATCCCCGGCAGTCCCTGTAATTTCCAGACGGTCTTTCACCACAAACAGTTCGTTTTGCACATCCAGTATCCGTGCCGAAATTCCGGCATTTGCTGTCTGGATCAACAGCAGAATATTGGCCAGGGTATGATCCAGCCGGGAGCCGGTTGCGGCCAGGAATGTGATGTGATCCGCTCCCTGTTCAAGGGCATGGGCCAGGCACAGTTCCATGTCTGTCTGATTTTTTCTGGATGGATGAGACTGGATGGGGATTTTTTTCCCCTTGAAATATGCCAGAGTGCCGGGATCGATGGAGTCCAGATCTCCGATGATGACATGGGGAGCCCATCCCAGTTTTCTGAGGTGCCCGGCACCGCTGTCCGCAGCGATGATCAGGTCTGCCGTTTCCAGCAGTGTGTTCAGGCGCCGGTACCAGGTCAGCCCCCGGGCCGGGTCCAGGATACCGCCGGCAATGATGATGCATTTCATGACAGGTTACTTACCATGAAACAGGGGGGTTGAAAACCGGTATTTGCTTCTGGCCTTGACACTTTGAATCCAAACCTTTATTTTTCACCCCAAATGAGATCTGTCACCATTATAAACCGCTATATCTTCAGGGAATTTTTTCCTCCCTTCGGTATCAGCCTATTTTTTTTGACCTTTGTGTTTCTCATGACCCGGATCCCGGATATCACCAATATGGTGGTTAATTACGGCGCAGACATGGCCGGCATTCTGCTGCTGATTCTTTTTACTTTGCCCCGGTTTCTGGAATTCACCATTCCCATGTCCGTGATGGTGGCGGTGCTGCTGACCTTCATGCGAATGTCCGGGGAAAATGAAATGACCGCCCTGAAAGGGGCCGGCCTGTCGCTGTACCGGCTGCTGCCGCCGGTACTGGTCTTTTGTGTCCTCGGCACCGGCCTGGCGCTGTTGATCACCCTGTTCGGGGTTTCCTGGGGCAAACTGGCCATGAAAGAGAAAACCCTTGAAATGGCACGGTCAAGCATGGATCTGGCCCTGGAAGAACGGCAGTTCAATTCCCGGCTCAAAGATATCATGATCTATGTGTCCCATGTGGACATGAAGACCAAAAATCTGACCGATGTGTTCATCGAGGACCGCACCGTCAAAAGTGTGACCCGGATATCTGTGGCGCCGAAAGGGCGGTTGATCCATTCGAACAATAATGATGTGTATACCATACGGCTTTTTGACGGCGTGATCAACCAGGTGGATGTGAAGGAAAAAACCGTTTCCACCATTCACTTCGGTCATTATGACATCAATATCGACCTGGCTGTGATGCAGAAGGCAGGCGCGGGGAGCATTCACAAAGACCTGGATGAGTACAGTATCATGGACCTGGTCCGGTTCATCCG
>JAABSK010000399.1 GCA_011390435.1 Desulfobacteraceae bacterium
CATCACCGGCGGCAAATGGACCACCTACAGAAAGATGGCGGAAGACACCGTTAACCAGGCCATGCTGGTGGCAGGTCTTGACGAGCGCGAATGCGTGACCAAAAAACTGCGTATCCACGGGTGGCTCAAGCATTTTGATAAAAACGATCCCCTCCATTATTACGGCTCTGATGCCATCCACATCAAAAAACTGATCAAAGAGGACCCCGGACTGGCGGAAGCCCTGCACAAAGACCTGCCCTATATCAAGGCTGAGGTGGTATGGTCCGTGCGCAGGGAAATGGCCAGGACAGTGGAGGATTTTCTGGCCCGCCGCAGCCGTGCCCTGGTGCTGGATGCCCGGGCCGCCATGGATATGGCACCGGAGGTGGCGCATCTTATGGCCCGGGAACTGGGATATGATGACACCTGGGTGAACCGCCAGGTATCTGCTTTTACCGATCTGGCCGGCCAGTACCTGCTTGGCGGGTACATGCATGAAGGCAAAAATCACCCATGACCATTTTACTGGTGGATAATAATGCAGCAGCAAACCTGATTCTGGCAGATCTTTTTCACCAGAAAGGATATGCCAGTCTTCGGGCCGCTGATGCCGGACAGGCCCTTGCGCTTATAAAAAAACATGACATCCGCATTGTTGTGTACAACCGCCAGGCATCAGACACAGCGGGCCTTGATTTGTGCCGCGGCATCCGCAGGCTCAAAAAAGACCATTATGTCTATTTTATAATGGTTGCCCCAAAAGATAACAAAAAAGAAAAGCTGGACGGCTTTAAACAGGGTGTTGATGCATTTATGACAGCGCCTGTGGATACGGATAAACTGGAGGCACTGGTACAGGTGGGCATGCGGATATCAGGATTTACCATACAAAAACCTGCAAAAAATGATGTCCACGTAAAACAAGACTTTTCAGAATATGATATCCCTTTTGCCAGAATCGCCCTGGAAAAAAATTTTATTACAAAAGAGCAGCTGGCAAAAGCATTTTCATCCCAGAAAAAAGAAAAGCTGGCCAGCGGCAAAAACCTTTACCAGAAAACCGGTGACACCCGGGTACCCAAAAAAACAGCGGACATCCTTGTGGCCCAGGGAGCGATCACCGAAGAACAACGGGATACGATCCTTGGTGAAATGGGAAAAAAACAGACAGACACATCAAACAGGTCTCCTTTTGAGCTGAAGGTATCCAAAGACAAACTGGAAGCCCGGCTGGTTGTAAATCATGCGTTTTTAGATGACATCACCCCTGATACTGTCGCAGCGGCCCTGGCAAAAGAAAACATCCAGTTCAGGCCGGAGGAGCTTGAAGAACAGATCACTTCCCTGAAAAAAGCTCTCACCGAGAGCGTATCATTTGTTGCTGCAAAAGGCAGACCGGCCGTACCGGGCAAAGATGCGTTTATTGCATATCATTTTGATCCAAACTATTTAAAGCCCGGAAAAATCGATGCTGACGGCAATATGGATTACCGGGAACGCGGGAGCATCCCCAGGGTTGAGGTCGGGGATCTGCTGGCAAACAAAATCCCCATGAAAACAGGGGAGCCGGGCATAGATATTTATAACCAAACCATTCCGGCTCCTGAAACAAACGATGTGCAGCTGGAATGCGGTCCCGGGGCCCGGCTGTCTGAAGACAAAATGCAGGTCTATGCCCAGATCGATGGCCAGCCCCATATCGCCGTAGGGGGCGCTGTTTGTGTTTTTGCAGAACTGACCATTGACGGGGATGTGAATTTTACTACAGGAAATATTGATTTTGACGGCAATGTTATTGTAAAAGGCAGCGTCCTGAACGGGTTTACCGTAAAATGCGGTAATCTTTTCGCAAAGGAAATCAGCGGTGCCGCCATTTTCGCCATAGGGGATGTTGTGGTTTCAGAAGGGATTATAAATGCCGATATTAAGTCGGAAGGTGATGTAAAAGCCAGATTTGTTACCGGCTCCAACATAAAATCCTTTGGCAGCATTATGATTGACAAAGAACTCATCGATTCAAAAATACGGTCCAGTGCAAAATTTTTATCAGAACGGTGCACCGTCATTTCTTCTTTTGTCTCCGCCAAAATGGGGGTTGCAGCAAAACAGATCGGCACAGATGTTTCCAGTGCCTGCCGCATCCAGGCGGGAATGGATGAAAATGTCAAAAAACGCATCCAGGCTTTTGACCATGCCATTAATGATAAAAAAAAGATCCTGGAAACCATCCAGAAAAGGTATGAAAAAGGATCAAAAAAACAACGGGCCATCCACAGGAAAATTTTTGAACTGGCCCAGAATCAGGAACGCCTGGCATCAACCGGGCAGTCAGCAAAAGCTTTGACCAGGGAACTGGATCAAAATTTCAAAGACCAGGAAATACTCGAAGAGCAGATTGCACAGGATCTGGCTGCCATTGAAGCATTGATAGCAGAGATTGAAACTATCGGCAAAGAAAAAGAAGCCATTCTGCTATGGTCCAGGGAAGAAAAAGGAGACCCGGTTATCAAAGTCAGCGGCCCCATCACCCAGAGCACAAAATTGTTCGGGATCCACACCTCTTTTATCCCAAAAGAAACCATCCGCAATGTCACCATAAGAGAGACAAAACAGCCGGAAACCGATGCCTGGCAGTTGGTGATTCAGTAAATATGATGCCATTGGCCAACGGAATTTGCCTGTTCTCTGCCTGAAATTATACGAAAGATGAGCAATGAACCGGATGAAAAAAGATCCCGCAGACAGGGGGGGCCATCACTGAATTGGCCGGAGCATATTTCAGGTTTCCAATAATTTTTCATACTTTTCTTGACAAAAACTCCTGGAAGAGTGACATAGAAAAGATAAAAAATATTTTTTTCTCATGTATATATTTCAAACTCATTAAATATCGGAGGATACTCATGGATAATCAGAAACTTATCAGTATGCTGAACAAAGATATGGCTGAGGAGCATGCAGCCATTATCCGTTATCTGGTCCACGGCTA
>JAABSK010000400.1 GCA_011390435.1 Desulfobacteraceae bacterium
AGGTGCAAGATGCATCTGGGTTTCGTCTGAATTTCAAAAATGGGTTGATGTCAAATCCAGTGGTATTTCTGGTGTTGCCTTTCCTGCCGGATACCAGTACCCGGCTGCATCTTCTGAACCAGGGGGTGAATGATTTTCTGATTCTTCCGTTGAATGTAGCAGAGATTCAAAAAAAATATGCGCTTTATCAGCGCTGTGAACAGATGCAGCAAAAAAAGGCTGTGTACGAAAAACAAATCAAAAAACAGCGCGCGTATCTGGACACGTTCAAGCAGGAGCTGAAAAAAACAAAAACAGAACTGCTCGAAGAGAGAACCGCTCTGAACACTGCCTTAAAGCAGCTGAACCAGATGGATGCGGAGCGCGCGCGCCTGAACAAGGAGCGCAAAAAGATCCAGCACATCCTTTCTGACAATATTCAGGGTTTTTTTGAGATGCTCTGTCAGCTGATTGAACTTCGGGTGGAAAAAGAGCGGGGCCATGCCCGGCGGGTGGCACAGATTGCCCTTTTCATCGCAAAACAGTTCAGATTTGATGAAAAACAGCTGGAAGATCTTCGAAAGGCGGCACTGCTGCATGAAACAGGCCTGCTGTTGATTCCCCAGAATATTTTAGAAAAAACAGATGACTCACTCACATCCTTTGAGCAGGACCTGTTTGCGCAGCATCCTGTAAAAGGCGCAGCCCTTCTGGCACGGTGCAGTGCGTTTGAAAATGCGGCACAGATTGTTCGAGGATTTCATGAGAATGCAGATGGCAGCGGGTATCCGGACGGCCTGAAGCGCAGATCTATTCCGGTGTCCTCACGGATTCTGGCAGGGGCAGATCTGTTTGACGCATTACGGCACCAAATGGGTGCTGCAAAGCGGGAGGATTTTTTCGATCGCCTTGAGACATTTTCCGGCAGCCGTCTGGATCCGGTGATTGTCTCCTGGCTGGAAAAATATGCTGTGGCTCACATGGATACGCAGGCTTACCCGGTGCGCGGAATCGGCATTCATCAGCTGGAACCTGGAATGACCCTTGGCACGGCTGTCTATACCCATACGGGAACCAAACTTTTTTCTGTAAATACTTTACTTACAATAGAAGCTATTGATAAGATCAAAAAATATAACAGGGAATATCCTGTCGATGAAACGGTTTACATAAGGGCTTAGAACATATGGATATATCGTCTGTGATCGGTGTTATCTCTGGAATGGGGTTTATCATGGGGACCATACTGCTTGGCAGCAGTATCATGATGTTTGTCAACATTCCATCGGTTCTGGTTGTTGTGGGCGGAACCATGGCTGCAACAATGGTGGGGTATCCCCTGGCGGATTTTTTAAAGGTGTTTCGAACCACCATGAAAATTTTTATTTTCAAAATACAGCCGCCGGAAGAGATTATCAGCTCTCTGGTTGAAATCTCCAACAAAGCCAGAAAGGGCGGCTTGCTGTCCATTGAAGGAGATATCCAGAATACCAGTGATCCCTATCTTGCTCAGGCGCTTCAGATGACAGTGGATGGGGTGAAAACCGCAGATATCGCTGCGATCATGCAAAAGAAAATGGCCTTGACCAAAAAAAACCTGGATGTGGGTGCCAATATTTTTGCCAGCATGGGGGCGTATGCGCCAGCCTTTGGCATGGTTGGTACCCTGATCGGCCTGATTCAGATGCTGGCCAATCTGGATGATCCTTCTTCCATCGGTCCGAAAATGGCTGTCGCCATGATCACAACATTTTATGGTGCGGTTCTGGCCAATCTGTTTTTTATTCCCATGTCTGATAAATTAACCGGCCGGAATGAGGAAGAGATCACCAACATGAACATCATTTTTGAAGGAATTATCTCTATCCGGGAAGGTGAACACCCCAAACTGATGGAAGACAAACTCAATATCTATCTGACAGAGAAAAAAGCGGACAAGGACACCAATGAATAGTCAGGGGATCCATCATGGCTGATGATACCGCCGGAACCGAACCGGAAGAGGTGAGGGCGCTGTCATCGCCTTTGGGCAGTGAAAAAAAGGGGAAAAAAGGCTCGCCCGGATGGATGGCAACCTTTGCGGATCTGGTGACGCTGTTGATGTGTTTCTTTGTTCTGCTTTTTGCCATGAGTACAACCCAGCAGGAGACCTATAAGGAGCTGGTTAAATCACTGCGCAGTGCACTGGGAGCACAGGCGGTTCCCGAGTCCGGCACCAGAGAGGGATTGACCATGCACGCGGTTCCGTCAGAAGAACCTTCTGAGAATCAGCAGATAGATGAGCTGGGCGGGATGATTGAAAAAGAGATGGAAGAGATTGTCAGTGAGGTCCGGGAGCTGGTGCTGTTCAACAAACTGGGCGGAGAAGTCAGTGTGACCAAAACAGAAGAAGGCGTGGTTATTACGCTGTCGGATCTGCTGCTGTTTCCCAAGGGCGGTACCGAGCTGGCGCCAAAAGGACTGGATATTTTGCGGAAAGTGGCGTCGGTTTTATCCCGTCTGGCGTATCATGTCAAAATAAAGGGTCATACGGACAGTTCACCCATCAGTTCAGCCCAGTATCCGTCCAACTGGGAACTGTCCAGTGCCAGGGCATCCACTGTGGTCCGGCTGCTGGTTCAAAACGGGGTGCCGCCCCAGTATATCTCTGCTGAAGGATATGCCCATTATCATCCTGTGGCCACCAATGATACTGAACAGGGAAGGGCGTTTAATCGACGGGTTGAAATCGTCTACGAACGCGACAGTATTGCGCGGCGCTTTGTTGACATGGGAATTGGACAATAGGGGAAAATGTGAGATCTGAATTCATTGACAGGCCGCTGGGCAGTATGCATTCGGATGATGTTGAAATAACGTCCCGTCTGCTGAATATTATTTTTGATATGCCCATGGATCAGCAGCTGGAATTACTGAAGCTTCTGGATGCAAACGGATTCAAAGGCGCACGGCGCCATGACCGGACCTGTCTGAAAAATCCATGGGTAGTG
>JAABSK010000401.1 GCA_011390435.1 Desulfobacteraceae bacterium
CATAATACCCGTCCCCATGCTTAATCCGTATATTGTCATAAGACAGCTGTTCGATATTTTTTCGGGCCCGGTCCGCCAGGGGGGCGATGATTTCAATGGAAAAGACCATGTCCACAATCTGTGCCAGAACCGCTGCCTGGTATCCTGATCCGGTGCCGATTTCCAGCACGTGCTGGCCTTTTTCCGGACCGATGATCTGTGTCATATACCCCACAATATAGGGCTGTGAAATGGTCTGGCCGTAACCGATAGGCAATGGCCGGTCATGGTAGGCATAGGCCTGTTGCGAATCGGGAACAAAAAGGTGCCGCGGCACCGCTTGCATGGCATCCAGCGTGGTCGGGTCTGACACGCCTCGGGCCGCGATCTGCCGGCCCACCATCTCATGCCGTTTCTGCTCATATCCGTCCACAGAAAACGCAAGCAAAAGCACCCCGGAACATATGAAAAGAACCGTTTTTTTCATCATTGCATCCCCCCTGGTTTCATCTGAATCTCGAAACAACCGCCTCTGGCTTTACCCTGGCGGCTGTTTCGAGGTTTGTTAAAAAAATTTTTTTTCAAAGGGACAGACACCCCGTCAATCAGCGCTGAGAATCGGGCAGGTGTGACATTCAGAACTGACAATGACGCAGCCAGTCGCTGTGTATCCATTCGTTCCAGATCCTGCCCCATGCTGAACCGGGATTGGATCAGGTCTGCCAGATAAACCAGGCAGGTCAATTCAGGCTGTTTGCGTGCCTTTTCCGGTTCATGATGATGGGCAATAGGGTCCAGCAGCACATCCGGCAGGGACCAGAGACCGGCAAGATGCATTCCGACCTGCGAATGGGTGATGTCAAAGTATTCCTTTTCAACGGCAATCAGATCCTGGCCCTCGTTCAGGATGCGCCGGTAGAATAACGGCAGGGCATCGGCCACATACTGATCCAGGATCACCTTGCCGATATCATGGAGCAGCCCGGCGGTATAGGCGACATCCGGGGAAATCCGGCCGGACAGGTGCCGGGCCATACGTTCACAGGCCATCGCAGTGCCCAGAGCGTGGCTGTACAACCCCCCTTTACACAGAGAATAACCCTGGCATTTTTCATGAAACAATTCTGCCATGACAGAGGACAGTGCCAGCTGTAAAAAATGCTTTTGTCCCATGAGAATCAAGGCTCTGTCAATGGAATCCATACGCATTTTCAACCCAAAAACCGGACTGTTGCAAAACTGGATCACTTTGGCACTGACCACCTGGTCCAGTCTGATCTCTTTTGCCAGATCCTCCAGGCTGCTGGTTTCATCCTGAAGCATCCGCAACATCTTGAGCATAACCTGGGGAATGGGTTTGACGTTCTGAATGGTCTGCAGGATCTGGTCCGGCGTGGGTGCGGACAGCGCCGGTGCCTGTTTGGGTTCATGCCCTTCCCAAACAGGCATGATACAGGTTTCCCCGGATCCCAGATCGATACTCATGCGGCAGGCATAATACCCGCCGGTCTCCCGGTTGAGAATGATAATTTTCTCTGTTTCAAGAATGGTACAAGCAATGTCGGCAGTTCGGCCACCGATATCCAGGTTCAGGTCCATATCCGATATCGGACCGATCAGTGCCCCCCCGCCAATGACCGCCTGCAAACGGCTTTTATCCGCTCCTTTGTCACACAGTGTTTGAATGAACAGCAGCAGGCCGGGCCAGGCATATTTTTCAGGCTGCCAGGCAGAACCATATTGCAGCGGCTCGGGCAGCAGCAGGTGATGAAGCCCCCCCACGCCGGTTTCAGGGTCCCATAATGTCACACCCACACAGGTTCCCAGATAGGCTTCCAGAATGAAACGGTCATCCGAAAAAACCATATATTCTCCGGAAGGTACAATATGTTTTTGTTTATTTAGCATCCAGTTGTCCTGTTGAAGGCAGTGAAAAGTAGAAAAATAAAGGTCGGGTAACGTATTTTTAAATTCGAAATATAGCTGACTTTCAAAGACAAATCAAACGAATTGGTCTTATTCAGGGTCAAGGCAGGTAACCACTCTGAGATTCATATGGGTTTCGTACCTGTGTAAGATGGCATTTGTGGATTTTAGACTTTTCTATCGCCCATAATCCACCACATGTCGCCCAAGTGTAAGAAGGTCTTTTTGGATTTCAGGTCCATGGCCAAAGATAGCGGTGTGTGAAAGACCCGTGCCGGATTCTTCTGCAAAGCAGGAGCCTAAGCACTGGTCATTGATGGCAGCGGTGGACAGGGATATCGTTTCGGAGGTCTTGATCTGGAATTTTCATGCGCGGCGGAAAACCTGAAGGGTGACACGGGGCCGGGGATTATCTGTACACAGGAGCCTGCGTGGCGAATCAATACCGGCATACAGGTTGTCAGTCTTTGCCGCCAACTTCATTCAGGCACTGAAAAAAGCCCTTGACCCGGGCCATCCTGGCCTGAGAGATGGTCGAAACCAATGAGTTGACCAAAGAACTGGAGCGGGTCAGAGAAGAGAGCATCATGACTTTTCTTCAGTTGTTTTTTTGCCAGGACGGCCCCGGCCGATGTTGACTTGCAGGCCCTGATCATGTTGATGGGAGCTGCATTGAGTTATCTGGTGATCCGGTCAGGCAGCATCGATCTATATGACGGGCTGGATCTGGCACGGACCAGGGATGGCAGCAAATCGAATCTGCCATGAATCTGATTATCCGTCGGGGTCTCAGCTCCCGCCTTCCTGGCGGCCACCCATGGCTATGCAGCCCACATCACGATCATTGCCAAAGATCTGTTTGATCCGGATGTGGTATCGCTCAGACTGGAAAAGACCCGGATCCGTTATTTGTCTGAAGCCCGTGGCATGATTTGTAAAAAATTGAATCAAAGGGCTTTTTTCTGCTGCAACGCCCTGTCAACTATCTCATCAATGGCTGCAGCCTGTTTTTCCGTCACAAGCATCTGAGGCTCTTTTTCCAGCATGGCCAAGGTCTGTTCCA
>JAABSK010000402.1 GCA_011390435.1 Desulfobacteraceae bacterium
TTGGGAGTTCAGGTTATAGAATTTCGGTCAGGGCTTTTATAAAGGCTTCCATCATTTCCATTTTTGACAGGGTCACCCTGATATAATTGGGGAAGCGGAATCCTGTCATGGATCGGATCATGATGCCGTGACGCATCAGTTTTCTGTACGCCAGGCTGTCGCTCATGGGCAGTTTCACCATGATGTAGGATGCCTCACCGATCACATGGGGCAGTTGCAGACGTTCCAGCTCTCTTCCAAGGTAATATCTTGCCTCTGCCATGAGGCGGCGGGTTTTCAACACATGGTCCTGGTCGTCAATGGCCTTGATTGCGGCGTCCTGGGCAACGGTATTCACCGAATAGACGACGCATGTTTTGCGAATCACATCCACCACCTCAAAGGATCCTGCAAGGTATCCGATCCGCAGGCCTGCCAGACCGTACATCTTGGAGAATGTCCTGAATACGACCAGATTCGGGTATTCTTCCATCAGTTTCATGCCGTCGGGATAGTCTTCTTTTTCCACAAATTCACAATAGGCTTCGTCAAGAACAACGATTTTTTCTCCGTTGATGGCTGACATGAATGCCCTGAATGTATCGATGTCCCAATAGGTTCCGGTGGGATTGTTGGGGTTGCATACAAACAAAATTTTTGTCCGCTCATCAATGGCGTCAACCATTCCTGTCGCATCAAAACCATAATCTTTTAATGGAATCAGCCGGGCGTTGAACCCTGAAAACTGAGCCACCCATTCATATACGGCAAATGTTTTGTCTGCAGTGATGATATTATCCCCTTCACGACAGAACGCCTTGATGACAAAAGAGATCAATTCATTGGCCCCGTTTCCCACAATAAATTGATCAGGGGTTTTTCCAAAGTGCCGGGACAGTTTGGAACGCAGATGATAGGCGTCTCCGCTGGGGTAAACCGCTGCTTTTTCAGGGGAAAAACGTTCGATAACTTTCTTTGCTTCAGGCGGGGGACCCAGGGGGTTCTCATTATTATTCAGCCGGAAGATACGGTCACAGCCATAGAGTTTTTTTAGTTCATCATCCGGTTTAGAAGGAACATACTGCTCAAAAGCTGCGATATGATCTGGCACCAGATGGGTGACAGAGAATGCGTTCATTTTTATTTTCCAGCCCTGTTTGGATGATGATGCGCCAGTGTCAACAGGTCCCCCCTGCCCCCGTATGGCAGAAGCAGGGCCGTGCTGAATCCCTTTTCCATCAAAGCCGGAATCCATCCGGCATGGGCGCTTTCTCCGAGATCCAGCCTGAACAGGATCGTTTGATACCCTTCTGACTGGAAAAGAGAGATGTGGGCCGCGATGGTTTCTAAAACATCATCACCAATGACAAGCGGGTGCATCACAACCGTGTCCGCAGCCCGGTTCAGTTCTGACGAGATGACGGTGTGGGAGGCACGCGGTCCTGTGTTATCAGCCAGGGCGATAATATTTCTGGGCAGAAACAAGCGTTTATACCGGTCGGTAATATCTGCTTCTATTGACGGGTGCAGCCATGCGCAGGTGCCGGTATCCTCCTGTAATTGCCTGAAAAAGATCTTTTTTCCCGAAAGGGTGCCGATGGTCTCAAAACAGTGCTCTGGCACATCATGCCCGTAATGCTGGCAGATGATCCCGGTGAAGTTTTTCCTGCCAATGGCTTCCAGGCATTTTTCAACCAGTTCTTCCCCCATTTGTGCAGATTCGGTCTGGCCATAGATATAGGGCCCCAGAATTTCAACGGTGTTTTGGTTGAGGCTTTTCCAGAACAGACCGCCGGCAACGGTATTTTGACGGTCTTTGAGTATCAGTGCCGCAAGATCTCCTGCCCCATGCATATCCGCAACCATCAGTGGCGTCTTAAAAAAAAACGGCAGATCTGCCATGGATTCTGATTCACGAATCATTCCTGCAACCATTCTGACTTCCACGGGGTCAGGCCGGTCAATGGTCCTGCAGACCAGGGGAGCAGGGGCATAGCCAGTGGCCTCCGCTTTTTTATACCCCATATATTTTATCAGAGACATATGGATTTTTTCACCTGTCTGATTCATGGAAAAACTGTCAACCATTCGGCCGGCAATTAAAAGCCCCAGTTCATCCAGGGATGACTCATCCTCCACATCCACAGTCGAGGTCAGGTTAAAGGCGCGCAGGTTGAAATTCTCGGCAGTAAATTCCAAGGTCAGTTCCATAAGATAGGGTTTGAAGCGGCAGGCTATGGAAATCATTGTTCCCTGGTTGAATTTGTTCAAATAGACAAAAATCTCTTCAACGGCAAGAACCAGTGCTGTCGTTTCTTTTTGGCTGAAACCACATCCCTGGCAGGTTTTTTCAGCAAACGAGACTGCAACCGGTAAGAACGCCGGTTCAGCAGCAATCGTCAGCACAGGTGTTTTAGACATTTGCACAGATCCCTCTTTTTGGTTCAGTGACTGGCTGAAAAGATAAAGGCATTTTTCACCAATTGGAGAATTTCTTTTTTACTGAAGGAGAAATGCGTCATAAGCATCACATATTGGTCCGTGAGAGAAGTCTTGAACAATGAAGGGTCATCCGTATTCAGGGTTAATCTGACTCCCTGGTCAAAAAGGCGGCGAACCGGATGCGCTTCAAGGGATGGAACAGCTTGTAAGCTCACATTTGATGAGATTGATATATCCAGAGGAATGTTTTCCTCTACCAGTCTCCGGACCAGTGCCTCATCCTCACAGCACCCGATGCCATGCCCGATCCGGCTTGGCTTCAGGATATCAAGGGTATGACGTACATGATCGGCTCCGGAGAATTCACCTGAATGGGCAATGGTTAAAAGTCCCATCTGCCTGGCTTTTTCAAAAGGTGCTTCAAAGGGGAGAATTGAATCCTTTACCTCCATCCCGGCCAGATCAATGCCCACCACCCTGCTGATCGGATATTTGTCAATATAATCCAGGGTGGCCCAGGCGGCCTGCGCGCCCATCATCCGTG
>JAABSK010000403.1 GCA_011390435.1 Desulfobacteraceae bacterium
TACCCTTGAAATGGCACTGGGCATTGTGCTGCGCCATGATCCGGATACCCGGCTGCATACCCGGCGTTCCGCCAGAAAAAAACCCGGTGCAGTCATATTCGGATCAGACCAGGGCATGTGCGGGTCCCTCAATGAACAGGTGACATCCCATGCCCTGGACCAACTGGTACAACCCGACAAGGATGCAGGACGTCTGCCGGTGATATGTGCGGGAATGAGAGCAGCGGGGCTGCTGGATGATGCCGGCATCGATTGCGATGAAATAAGGGAACTGCCGGGTTCTGTGCATACCATCACCCCCCATGTGGGAGAAATTTTGATGGCCATTGACACCTGGCAGGCCAAAACAGATGTGGATCACGTTCTGCTGTTCCATGCCCGGCCCAAATCTGCTGCCGGATACACCCCCCATACGGTTCACCTGCTGCCCATTGATGCCCAGTGGCTGGCACAACACCGCTATCGCACCTGGGATTCTACAAGCCTGCCCATGTTCACCATGGATCCCGGCCGGCTGTTGTCCAGTCTGATCCGTGAATACCTTTTTATTACGATATTCAGGGCCTTTGTGGAATCTCTGGCCAGTGAAAATGCCGCACGCCTGGCAGCCATGCAGGGGGCCCAGAAAAATATTGAAGAATTGATGGAGGACCTTGAAAACCAGTACAACCAGCTGCGCCAGATGTCCATCACAGAAGAACTGCTGGATATTGTTTCAGGATTTGAAGCCCTGGGTCAGAACACCCGGTAGAAGACAGGCAGGATCAGCAACCAGACAGGCAGGCACGCACTTTGGCGATGAGTTCGTCCGAGGGCACCGTCTTGTTGAGAAACACAGATGCGCCTGCGTGGTACATGGCATTGATGATTTTTTTGTCACTGTGCATGGAAAGCGCGATCACCTTGATATGGGGTTTTTTGAACAGAATCTGCCGGGTGGCATCTATGCCGTTGGTTTTTCCGAGGTTCACATCCATGATAACCACATCCGGTTCCAGCTTTTGCGCCAAAGCAATGGCCGTGTCAGCATCGGCCGCCTCACCCAGCACCGTAAAGTCCGGTTCCATCTGCAGCAGGCCCGTAAGCCCGTCGCGCAGCAGTTTGTGGTCGTCTACAATGAGAATGCCGATGCTGTCTTTTGGATTGCGGACCGAAATAACGGGCTGGTCATCCGCCCGTCTATTGTATTCGGGTGCGGCGGAGGTGACGGCCTCGTCGGTTTCTCCGGCCGGTGCGGTCAGGGTAACCGTGGTTCCCTGACCCGGTGCTGATGCAATTTTCATCCGGCCGCCGATATCCTTCAACCGTTCCTCGATACTGAACAGTCCCAGAGAAGCGGTATTGTTTTGTGTTTCCTCAAATGTTTCCGGATCAAATCCCCTGCCGCTGTCTGACACAATTATTCGGATCTTTTGATCCTGTGTACGTTCAATGGATACTGTTGCCTGTTTTTCCCCTGAATGTTTGACCACATTGAACAGCAGTTCCTTTGTGCACTGGAAAAGCAGAAAACAGGTGTTTTCCTCAATGGGGTTAATGGTGTCGTCCACCCGGGGTTTCAGGGCAAAGTTAAACTTTTTTTCCATATAGGTGACCAGCCAGTTCACACCCCCGGCCAGGCTGTCGTTCAATATGGCGGATGGAGAAAGATCCACTGTAAGGGACCGCAGTTCCGCCAGGGTTTCTTCCAGAGTGCCTTCAATTTTATGGGCGGTTTTATGGACTGCGTCAATGTCGTTTTTGCGGTGAATATCCCACAGGTGCATGCGTGCGCCCACCACCAGGGGCTGAATATGGTCATGGAGCACAGTGGCCAGGCGGTTGCGTTCCTTTTGTTCCACCTGGCCGAGCTTGTTGGCCAGCACCCGCATCCGCTCGGTCTGCTGCTGGATTCTGGCTGTGCGTTCCCGGACGCGTTGTTCCAGCAGGTCATTGGTTTTTTCTATGGTGTGTTCATGCTGTTTCTGCGCTGAAATATCCTTTGCAATGCCGATCATGCACAGGGACAGATCAGCATCATCCCGGTAAAATCTGCCGGTGATCTCTACCCAGGACACCGTGTTTTTGTCCGGGCGGTGAATACGGCAGGCAGACGCAAAGCTGTTGCCCGGCTGCTGTGCCGTTGAAAAGTCCCGGGCAAAGGCTTTTTTGTCCCGGAAGTCCACGGCCTGTTCCAGAAAATCCGGATAAGCCAGGGGCGGCAGTTTGCGGGAACGCCCGAAAATCCGGTACATCTGGTCATTTTCCCAAAATGCCGTATCTTTGGTAAGATTCCACTCAAAGACCCCGATGTCCAGGGAATCTGCAGCCATGCGCAGCCGCTGGTCACTTTTCCAGGTACTGGTTTCAGCCTGGCGCATCTGCGTGAGATCCAGGGCGATGATCACATGGAGCCCGTCAGGGGATGTGATCCCGGAGGCAGCCCCCAGGACCGGGGTCCGTTTCCCGTCAGGACGCAGGAACGCCCATTCCCGGACCGATACCACCTTATGGTTTGACAGATGTTCCGCCCATGTCCCTGCTTCAGGCCGGTTTTCAGGTGCCAGGCATGTCGCCCAGCTGATGCGCCCTGCCAACAGATCCGCACGGGTGTATCCGGTCATGCGCAGCATCTCGTCGTTGATATAGGTGATATTGCCGCTGCGGTCACCAAATCCGATGCCGATCAGGTTGGCATCGGCCAGTGCCCGGAAATTGCGCTCGTTTTCCCGAAGCATGTCAATGGTTTGCTTCAGGGTCAGCAGCTGCAAGTGCCGGTCATCACCCACAACAACATCAACCTGGCCCTGCTGAATGGCTGTCAGAATGTCCCGGGCCCGGGACAGCTGGGTTTCAAGGTCCTGGTATGCGGTTTTTTCCGGCTTCATCGTATGCCCAGGGCCGTAAGGATCTGACGTTCATTTTCCAGGTTGCCGACGATGATCTCCTGGCAGGGGGAGCCAATGACCAGGGTCGGGGCCAG
>JAABSK010000404.1 GCA_011390435.1 Desulfobacteraceae bacterium
CAGAAACGTGTGTGACATATCCAAGGGCTTGCAGACAACCCTGCCGTCTCTCAGAAATAAGGGGCCAGCCCCGCGTTCACCCGCTCAAATCCCTTCACTTCAGCAAACAGATCATCAGCCGGGTAATCACCCACCGTATCTGCCGGGCTGCCGGCTTGAGGGTGAATAAACCGGCGGGCAAATTCCTGTATCACATTTCCTTGCAGCCGGATCCCCGGATGGGCCGGATATTTTTCAATCACCACCTTTTTTTTGCGGTTCAAAGGGATTTCCTTAAAAGAATGTTTGAAGGACACGGATGATTTCAGGGAGGTGGCGGTGTAGGCAACCGTCAGGGTGACACCGGAAAAATCGATACAGGACCAGAGGGATGCTGCGAAAAACAGCTGGTCGAATGTTTTGGCCAGCTGCCATAGTTGGGTGTCTTTTGCTTGTGATAAAAGATGGTGATGGATCGCCATAATGGCCGGTTTTTCCCCGGTGATCCCCATGGTCCGGATATGCCCGGTGGCAGTGATATCCTGATACGGTAATTTGACCAGCAGGGCATTGCGGGTAAGTGCCCCGGCCCGCTGAAACTGGTGGCGGAAGGCAAAGGAGCAGTAATTGATAGGCAGGGCGATGTTTTGTTCCAGGGTATACCGCATCAGTTCCAGGGCGGTGAGCTCGGTTTCCAGGACCGTGGCCTTGGGGCCGTGCACAAAGGTATAGCCCCGTTTGATCAGCCGGGGCAGATTAAACCGTGTGCACCGCAGCTGGTGAAGATTCAGATAATTGACCCCCTCGTCATACAGCTGTTTGATCACCTGCCGGGTGTTTTCCAGATCTTCCGGGATGGCAGGAATCTCCACGGTGACGCAGGGAATGATGCCTACCGCTTTTTTCAGGGCATCCAGGCGGTAATGGTCCGCACTGATGTCAAACCGGATTTCATCCAGGCCGTTATCTGCCAGGATTTTCAGTTTGTCTTCAGTCACCAGAAGACCGTTGGTGTACATCCATATATACAGGGGATCGGTGATTTTCGCCCGCAGGACCTTGAGATACTGCACCACCCGTTCAAAGGTCATGAAAGGTTCCCCGCCGCTGAAGCTCACTGCCCGGATACCGAACCTCCGGACATAATCCACATAATCATTGGGGGTTTTGAACTCCAGTGAACTGGTCATGGGCAGCCCCTTCTGGTTCTGGGTGGACGGGCAGTAAAAACACCGGGCATTGCAGATGCCGTTGATGAACAGACAGGACCAGTCTCCGCTGCCGCAAAAATCGCACCCCGGAGACAAGCCGTGGGTAAACAGCTTGGTTTGGGCAAACCGCCATTCCGGACCTTTGCCCTGGTGCGCAAAAATTTGCGTTATCAGGTTTTCCCGAACCCGGGATGCCGCGTCCGCCGACTCCGGGGTCAGCCAGGTCATGGTATCATAGGCATCTGCGTACTCTTCTTTGATCTTGCGGATGGTTTGTGCAGTATCCATTTTTGCCATGGGAGTCAGCCTCCATTCAGGGTTAAGGCTGCCTTTTTAGCACAATATGTGCCACAAAAATGATACAATGAAAAAAGGAAATGAAAACAAGCAGATATAAAAAAGCATGTTACGCTTAAAAGACCCAATCAGACACCAGAGGACCTGAATCAATATATATCGGAAAAACCATGTCCTGTCTGGTTCAGTGCAATGTAATGTAACGGCTGTATACAATGCCGTTTATTAACAAATACACACCCAGTCCCAGAGCGGCATATCCGAAGATGAAATAGATGACCCTGTATAAAAGCGACGGTGCTTTGCTTTTGGCTGTCTCAAATTTTCCCTCGTTTTGAAGCTGTTCCATCCACGCAGGTTTTTCCTCTTCCAGTTCCTCCACTGACACACTGCCTGCAAACATGGCTTCATTCAACCGAAAATACTGGTCCCCGGATTTTTCCAGTCGATTCTTGTGATAAGATACAGGGTGTGGAATATGAATCCCCAGATCATGAGTATTCCCACCCATTTATGGATCATGATGGAGGATTCATATCCGCCGAAAACAGCATTCAGGGTCTTGCCCCATTCGGTTGGGAAAAACAGGCGGCTGAAGCCGGTTGCGGTCTGAATCAAAAAAGTGAGGATCAAAAAAAGATGAAACACCCTGTCCAGAACACTGAAGCGTTTAATGCGTATAGGCTCCATCCTTGTCACCTGTCCTTTCTTCTTTTAAATAATTCCCTGACGCCCATCATTATGGAATGCGGGATGAAAAAAGCCAGGGTTCCTGCCAAAAGAATCAACATGAACCAGTACGCGTAAAACAATGCCGGAAATTGAATTTTTGAGTCGGCTGACCCGGCGGCCGGTTCATGGATCACATAACTTGCAAAGGATGCAGAAGCCCCTTCATGGCATTTTGAACAGACATAGGCATGTCTCCTGATCGGGTTCATGGGGGAATAATAATGGTCAATACTTGCAATGGGCTCGGCACCGTGGCACTGCCGGCAGGGTTATGGAAAGTACCCGGGCCATTGCCTTGCGGATGCATGTAAACGTTTGCATAATCCTCTCCTGCAGTCTTAATCAGCATTTTTATACTTGACCGGGGTGATTGTCGGTCCCACGGGCTTTGGCATAACCGCAAGCTTTTCCCAGTCCGCCTGGAGTACTTCCAGGTCCTCGTTTTTATGCTTGTGGCAGGTCTGGCACGAGTTGGGCAAATCGGGATTGTTGAGGGTATCCTGGGGCAACAGGGTCACGAACACGTGGCTGTGAATGTCACCGGATTCAGCACTTTTTGCGATCCTGGGCATATGACATCCCACGCAATTGCCAAAGGAATGAATTGAATGGGCAAAATTGTTGTTGATCACCTCGTGGCAGCTCAGGCATTGTTTTGATCCTGCAAAATTGGTCTGTGACCGTGTCGGAGGTATCCCCAGCTGGTGCACGTAATGGCATGATGTGCAGGTGACCCCTTCT
>JAABSK010000041.1 GCA_011390435.1 Desulfobacteraceae bacterium
TTTTTTTTAGCCCCTGGCCGGGGTTGCTCCTGCTGCTGATTTTTTGTCAGATACTGGATGATCTCTTCGATGGTTTTGAGATGGGCAATATCATCTGAAGATATCGTGTTGATGTGATCCAGCTGCTGTTCGATTCTGGAAAGAATTTCCACCCGTTTGATTGAATCAATCCCCAGATCAGATTCAAGATTCATGGAAGGTTCAAGCATTTCAACGGGGAATCCGGTCAGTTCACTGATGGTGTCCATCAATAACATGGCAGTGTCTGATGCCGCGGCTGTTCTGGTTTTTTCCTCCAGGCCGGGAAGATCTGACAGATGGGATGTTTCAGGTTTCTGGGTATCCGGCTGGGGTGTTTTCAGATCCTGCTGCTCAATGGAGTGACAGATATCCTGCAAGGTCCGCACCGTTCCGATGTGTTCAGATGTCAGGCCGCTGCAGCCGGGAATCTGTTTTTCCAGCTCAGAGATGATTTCCACTTTTTTGATGGAATCGATGCCAAGATCAGATTCTATGTCCATATCAGGTTCAAGCATCTCTACTGGAAACCCTGTCAACCGGCTGACAATATCAAACAGGATCGGCATGACTGCTGAATCAGTTGATTGCTCTGGAAGAGCATCTGCAACCGGCTGGGAAACAGTCTCCTGCTGCTGGATCTCTGACGGCACCGGTTCCTGGCGGTGATGAGCAGCAGGTGGATTTGCTGCGGTATCAAATGCCATATGGCGTGTCTGTTCCATTATTCCGGCAAGGGTTTTGCTGGCCTGGGCCTGGGTTTCCAGAAATTTTTCATGGGTTCGCGCAGTTTGTGATTGAAGCTGCTGGATGGCCTCAAGGCCTTTTTGAATCAACTGCATTGCATTGGATGCCGGCAGGCTGCCGGGAGTTTGCTCAGGTTTTTTATGCGAAAAGGTCATGACAGCTCCTTTTGAGGGCGAGGGATCATTGCGGGGACCTGCGGCTGTTGATACAGCCGGTCTGGATGATTCCGTCCGGTGTGAAGGTTTCAAAATCGTATCACCAGTGTTTGCTGGTGTTGTCACAGGATTCCGGGATCTGGGTTTTAAATTGGCGCCGGAAATATAAATATTCATTTTCTGGGGTACCGGTTCTTGAACCGGATCTTCCCACTGGGTCAGGTCAATGGCGTATCCTTGTGCAGCGATCTGACACAAGGTATGGGCCAGATCATCAATTCCGGATTTTTTTCCGCAGGATGCGTCCATGGATAGAACAGAAACAGAGGCGTGTTTCAAGGCTGATCGGGCCAGGCCATTGAGCACCGACTTGGGCCCGACTTCCAGCAATACGGAAACCCCTTGCTGAACCATTGTTTCCAGGTTGTCCACAAACTTCACCGGGTGCAAAAGCTGATTGCCAAGGGTGGCTTTGATCTCAGATACGGTTTTTTCGTAATATTTTCCTGTGGTGTTTGACAGGACAGGGATTGCCGTGGGAGAAAATGAAATCTGTGTGAGATCTTCCTGGAACGGAATGGCGGCTGTTTCCACAAACCTGCTGTGAAATGCCGCTGCAACCGGCAGTTTAACCGCGGTCATCCCGTGTTTGCGACAGATCTTTTTTGCTGCATCAATCTGGTGGGTGGGGCCGGACAACACTCCTTGATCAGGGCTGTTTTCATTGGCAAGAACAAGATCCAGTTTCTCATCGTGAATCAGGGATCGGATCTTTTCCAAAGGAGCTTTCACCGCAAGCATGCTCCCGGTGTCGCCATCCTGGAGGCTGGCATGGGCCATGTGTTTCCCCCGGGCTGCCGACAGTTTTAAAAAGGCAGCTTCATCCATCCATCCGGCACTGTACAGGGCAGATAATTCGCCAAAGCTGTGACCGCAGGTGACGTCCGGTGTAATACCGAAGCGTTTTAAAATCTTGATCATGGCAAGGGAGATGGCTCCAATGGCAGGCTGGGCAATATCGGTCTGACGCAGCTGATTTTCGGATGTTGCGTTGGGCTGAACGTGGGCAGGCGGTGGAAAGATATAATCCTGTAATGGTTTTTGTCCGGATGCGGGATATGATTCAAAAACGGCTGTTGATGCTTTTTCAAGGGCATCCAGTGCTTCCGGAAACATTGATATAAGGTCTCTTGCCATGCCGGTATACTGACTTCCCTGGCCGGGAAATAAAAAACCCAGCTTACCGGTTGGCGCACCAGAAGCGAAATAGGCATTGGCATTGCTGCATTTTTGATCCAGAACCGTTTTTGCATGGGTCAGATCTGCCAGGATATCTGTTTGCGTCTGGTGCACCAGAAGCAGTCTGATTGCATGATCACTGGAAAAATGTTTTCGGGATTCACCAGCACACCAGGCAGCCATCTGCTGCTTTTCATGGGCATCGGTGATGGCAGCGACCCGGGAGTGAACCGCATGGATCTGTTCGCGGATCTTTTGTTCTGTTTTTCCGGAAAACGAAAAGATCTGAATTCTACCATCCCAGGAAACATGTGTTTTTAAAGGCGTGTATTCTTCCAATACCACATGGAAATTGGAGCCGCCGAATCCGAATGCGCTGACGCCGGAGCGTCTGGGAGCGGAGGCCACCCAGGGTCTGGTGCGGTCGTTGAGATAAAAGCACGAGTCATTTATCTTCAGATCCGGGTCTGGGTCCTGGGCCTTCAGCGTTGGCGGCAGAACCTTGTTGTAGAGGGCCAGAACGCTTTTGATCATACCGGCTGCACCTGCAGCTGCCTTGGTGTGCCCGATCATGGACTTGACCGATCCCAGTGCAATTCTGTGGGTGGCGCCTGCAGGTGAAAAGCAGCGCTTGAGGGCGTCAAATTCAACTTTATCGCCAACCCGTGTTCCAGTGCCATGGGCTTCGATCAGCTCTACGGTGTCCGGCTGAATATGTGCCTGTGTATAGGCCTGGGTCAGGGCTTTTAACTGGCCATCTGCATCAGGGGCGTATACAGCGGATGTTCTGCCGTCGCTTGACGTGCCAACCCCTTTGATGACGGCATAAATCCGGTCATTGTCTTTCTGCGCGTCTGCCAGCCGTTTGAGGACCAGCATGCCGATACCTTCTCCCAGGACAGTTCCGTCCGCATCTTTGGAAAACGGTTTTGCATCACTGCTGTGGGACAAAACCCCGGTTTTGGAAAAACAGATGTGCATGAAAATATCGTTCAGGGTATCTGAGCCACCTGTAATGGAAATATCGCATTTTCCGGTCATCAGCTCCATCACTGCGGTATGGATGGCAGACAGGGAGCTGGCACAGGCAGCATCTGTGGCGGAGTTGGTTCCTGAAAGGTTGAGGCGGTTGGCAATTCTGCCGGCCACTACATTCCCCAGAAGCCCTGGAAAAGAGTTTTCCTGCCACTGGACATATCCGCCCTGTATCCGGTCAATGACTTCGGCCTGTTTTTCTGTGCTGATCCCGGAATCTTTCAGCGCTTTTTTCCAGATGGGATGGCCAAGGCGTGAGCCTAAGGGGATCACCAGCTCCTGAGTGCCGGTCACGCCCAGGATGACATTGACCCGTTTTTGCTGGAGCACAGGATGGTTGATGGGATATCCGGCATCTTCCAATGCCATTCTTGCCACTTCCAGGCCCAGCAGCTGAGAGGTGTCAGTTGCTTCAAGATTGTTGGGCGGCATACCGTACGCCAGTGGATTAAAGGCAATCTGTGGCAGAAAGCCGCCCCGTTTACAATAGGTATGATCCGGTGTTGCCGGATCTGGATCAAAATAGTCATCAAGGGACCAGTGGGTATCTTTGGGGACTGGCTCAATCGCGTCAATTCCATTGAACAGAAGGTTCCAGTATCCTTTCAGGTTTCTGGATCTGGGGAAAATGCATCCCATTCCAATAATGGCGATCGGGTGTTGCGGTTCGGTTTTTTTCATATCCGGCATCATCATAGCAGTTGAATCAATCATTAAAGTTATTGTCAATATACCCTTATGATCATTGACAATCATGGGGTTGGACAGAATTTGACAAAAGTTTTACATTGAGATCGTTCACAAAAAGGAGTGGATCTGTTCGGTTGTCATGGGTTTGACAATGCCGGTCGAACCTGGAACAGAAATATTCTGCAGCTTCAGGATGGATGCCCGGGTGCAGACGCATGCCCCGAAGAGAAGATTCAACGCCACTTCAGCAGTTTTGCGGTTTTCAGGATGCTCCAGAAACGATTGTTTGACCCACTGGTTAAACGCACCAATGGCCGGGCCGCACCAGATTTGAAAATCCATTTTCCGTTCAGGGGTTCCGTGGATGGCCCATTTGGAAGATTGTCCGAGATACGACCGGAACACCAGCGCCATTTTGTGTTTTGGATTCTGTTGGGCGGTTTCGATCGCTTTGGGATTGCCGGTTCTGACGAAAAATTCTTTTGTGGCTTCCCAGGCATCTTCAAATCGGGCCTGCAGGATTTTTTCCTGGATCTCTTTTTTATTTTTTTCGCTGATTTCATCAAAGCAAGAGTGGGCCTGGTAGAGCTTGTAGAGTTTTTCAGCCCTCACCGGAAACAGGGTGCCGCGTTTCAGTACCTGAACTTTTGCACCGATTTCAAACATGTCCGCAGACGGCGCCATTGCCACATCTGCCTGTTGGGCCTGGCAGAGCATCTTTTTGACTTCATCACAGATTCCGGCTTCCACGCAGGACTGATTGATCGACCCGGTGAGAATATAGGCGGCCCCCATTCCAAAGGCTGCTGCCGCAGATTCCGGAGTTGCAATCCCGCCGGCAAGCCCCACGCACAGGTCGGTACGGTACTGGAACCGGTCCATCATTTCAGCTTTCAGCGCCATCATGGTGGGCAGCAGGGCCAGGGCAGGGCGGTTGTCGGTATGCCCTCCGGAATCTGCCTCTGCAGTGAGGTCCTGGGCCATGGGGATAAAACGGGACAATTCTGCTTCTGATCGGGAGATCAGGTTCTGTTCCATTAACTCATTCAGGAGCTTATCCGGTGGTGGCGCAAAAAACTGTCTGGCGATTTCGATGCGTGAGACCTTGGCGATGATCTGATTGGGTGCGATAATATCACCGTTACGGTCCTTGTAAATTCCTTTTACCCTGTAATATACCAGGGCCGGGGTCATCCGCATAAAGGCAGCCGCGCTGATCCGTCGAATGTGATGGTTTAAATATAAATTGACGGTTGCCATTTCATGTGCAGGATCTCCCAGGGAGTGTATCAGATTAAATCCAAAGGGTTTGTCCTTGAGAGTGGTTTTCAGCTCAATGATGGCTTCTTCGATTTTTTCAAGGGACAGGCCGCCAGAGCCGAAAAAACCGATCATCTGATGGTCTGCCATTGTTTTAACCATGGCAGCAGAGGTGATGCCGTTGGCCATGGCACCGGCAATATACGGGTACCGGATACCGTGTCGGCGCTTAAAACCGTCATCTCCCAGCTGTTCAGGAGAAACCGCAGGTACAAAGGCCAGGATTTTTTTGTCAGCTGCCTTTTGCGGATTCTGGATGAAAAAATCAGGCGGCTGGCTGACAAACTGGATTGAACCGTTCTGGCTGAGCGCAAAAACCGGCTGGTTCACGTGCATGAGCAGATCATTTAACGATGGGTGGTTTTTCATAATCATTTTTTCCGCATTGAGATTGAAATTGCAGATCAAGGTATTAGCACAAAACCGGCTGCGGAATCAATACCAAGTCCCGGTTGATTCCGGTGCTGTTTACGTGTCTGATCTGGGATGGTACTGCTGGTGCATTTTCTTCAGATAGTCCCTTGAGATATGGGTATAGATCTGGGTGGTTGAAATATCTGTATGCCCCAGCATGGTCTGGACCGATCTCAAGTCGGCACCGCCTTCCAGCAGGTGAGTGGCAAAAGAATGCCTGAGCGTGTGGGGTGTGACGTTTTTTTTCACGTTTGCCGCAAGGGCATATTTTTTGATGATTTTCCAGAAGGATTGACGGGTCATGGGCTTGCCCGCTCTTGCAACAAACAGATAGGAAGAGATGGTTTTTTTCAGCAGATCCGGCCGGCCCTGCTTGATCCATTTGAGCGTCATGGCCTGGGCCATGGAACCTATCGGCACCAGCCGTTCTTTGGAACCTTTTCCCATGATCCGGACAAAATTCGCTTCAAGATTGACATCCTGCAGTTGCAGCAGGATCAGCTCAGACACCCGAAGACCGGCACCATACATGATTTCCAGCATGGCTGAATCCCGCAACCCTCTGGGGGTTGACTGGTCCGGCGCTTCCAGAAGGGCTTCAATTTCCGCGATGGTCAATATTTTTGGAAGGGCCAATCCGGTTTTGGGCAGGTCAATTTCCTTTACCGGGTTGTGGCGAATCTGTTTTTCCCGGATTAAAAATTTGTAGAATCCCCGGATACTGACAAGGTGTCTTGCCCTGGATTTTGCGGCAAGACCTTTTCTGGACAGATCCACCATCCACAGCAGAATGACGGCAGTGTCCACGGAATCCAGGTCATGAATGCCATGCGTTTCCAGAAAACTTAAAAACCGCGCCAGATCTGCAGAATAGGAAGTGATGCTGTTCGGAGCCAATCCTTTTTCAATGATGAGATAATCAAGATATTGCTGAACAAAATGATCCATCATGCTACCCAAAGATCTCCGACAAACACCGGAATCCGATGATGTTTGCGGTGAATCCCGGCTTGAAAAGCGACCTGGAGCTGATGGTGACATCTGCTGCCCCATTCCATGCAGCCCCTTTTGCAATGCAGTATTTTTCCCGTGTTTTTGATTTCACCGGCGGATGCTGTACATCGCAGGTCCATTCCATTACATTGCCCAGCATGTCCACAATACCAAAGCTGTTGGCAAATGAATCGTATTCATCAACGGCAGTGGTGTCAGACACGCCGGTCTGTTCAATGTTCAATGCGGCTGGATTGAATGTATCCCCCCAGGGATACGTATATCCGATATCGGTTCTGGCTGCGGCTTCCCATTCAGCTTCTGTTGGTATCCGCCGGCCAATCCAGGCGGCAAAGGCATTGGCATCGTCCACACTGATCTGAACTACTGGATGGGTTCTTTTCTGGTGCAGACTTGAGCCCGGACCTGCCGGTTGATACCAGCAGGCGCCTTTGATCTCTTCAGATCCAACGTTTTTGCGCCAGAGTGCGGTACTGGAGGCTTTTTTGATTCTGGATGCGTATACCCGGCCATATCCTGTCTTTTCTGCTGTGGTGACATAACCGGTCTGTTCGATAAAAATTTCAAACAGGGCATTGGTTACCGGGTATCTGCCGATATACACCCGGGGCATGTCAAACTGCTGGAGTTCAAGGCTGGATTTAAGACTTTTCAGGGTTCCCACTGTATATTTTCCGCCGGGAACCATGACATACTTGTTGAATTTTTTTTCCCGCTCTCCCAGACTCTGGTCAAACTGTTCCGCCAGTTCTTTTTTTTCTCGATATTCTTCCAGGGCCTTGAGTTCATCTTCAGTGAGTTCATCAACAGCCTCCAGGGGTTCATCCGCGTCGAGCTCTTCGATCGTTTCATCTTCATCCAGTTCTTCGATTTCATCGTCTTCGTCCAGCTCAAGCAGCGGGGCATCTTCATCCAGAACTGTGTCTGAAATGGCATTGAGGATTTTTTGTATCTGATCCATCAGGTCGCGGGGTGTTTCTGCGCCTTTTTCCTGCTGATAGGTTTCCAGAAATTCACTGATGGTTTTCAGCAGGGCTGCAGCCTGCTCAAGATCAAACGATTCAGTATTTACCGCGTCAGTAAAGGATTTGAGGGCGCTGCTTTTTGCCTCTTCTGTCATATCAAAGATATTGGATGTGACAATGGTGATGTTTTCAGGATTCAGCCCTTTTTGCGTCAGCTTGTCAAGATCCGTATTAATCGAGGATTTGACACTGAAGAAATTTCGTCTTTTTGACCTGATTTTCGACGGATCATTTCCAGTGTCCCAGATATCCTGAATCAGCAGATCTGTGTCGATTGAATGCAGCTGTTTGAGCGCGGTTTCTGATGTATAAAACTTACGGATGGCTGAAATGGCCTTGTGTTTAACTGAATTTGACCGGTAATTGAGGTTTGCGATTGCCTGGTCAATGCCGTCAATAGAAATGGAAATCTGGGCCAAAAAACGATTTCTCCTTATTATACCGTTTTGATATTGATTGTATTATGATATATTCACGGTGTTATTTCAACCGGCGATACGCACCAGCGGTTAAATATTTGAAACGCCGCATTGCTGTATGCTGCTGTGGATGGTTTTATTTAAACGATATGATTGAAATTTTTGATAATTGTGTTAAAGATATGGCCTATGAGTAAGACAATCACGATAACCGGCCAGAAAGGCGGTGCCGGCAAAAGCGTTACAGCGGTTAATCTTGCAGCGTCTTTCGCACTGATGGAAAAAAAGGTTCTGCTGGTGGATGCGGACCCGCAGGGGTGTGCCTCTCAATGGTGCGGTATCCGCCCCGGAGACACGGTTTTGGATATTTCATCGATCCTGTCCGGCCGTGCTGCAGTAAAAGATGCCGTCATCAGGACCCGTCTTGCCTGTCTGGATGTGATACCGGCTGGGTTTGCCCTGTTTCAGGTGGGACTGAATCTTGCCAGACACCCGGGAAATGAAAAAATTCTGCGGCTTTTTTTAAATGATGTTAAAGATCATTATGACTATATCATCATTGACGGGCCGTCCTCGTATCATTTTTTGAGCCTTGCCGCCATGACAGCGGCAGATACCCTCCTGATCTGTATGTCCATTCTGCACAGCGGATTTGAAGATTTTCACCGCCTGCTGCGAATGATAAAGTATGCCCGTGCGACACACAAGGTTCCTCTCAAAATCGCAGGTGTCCTGTTGAACCAGTGCCGGTCAAAACAGGATGCAGATCTCTTTCTTGATCATCAGAAATTGACTGATATTCGTCAGATGGTATTTGATACGGTGATTCCGGAAGACAACGCGATCAGGAAAGCTGCTGAATTAAAGGTTCCCTGCGCAGTGTACAACATTCAATCGCCGGCTGCCCAGGCGTATCTGAACCTTGCAGATGAAATGCATTGTTTTTTTAAATAGCGAGGTACTGTATGAAATTGACCCGTCCGGAAACCATTCAGGAAAGTGAAAAAGAATTTATCGACACGATCAATGCAGAACTCGACTGGGAAGCCATTGAGCAGATGCTGCTCGAAAAGCATGGTTTCACCCTCCAGGATGAAATTGAATACAAAAATGGCGATATCCTGGTTTATAAAGACCGCATTGCTTATAAATTCGATTTTGAAATCAAAGTGCCGTTGTCTGTTGTTTTCAATCGGGATGGGGAATGCCTTGAAATTTCCACCATGCGGCCGGACATGGACAGCGAATCCGAATCGATTGATTCGATGGAAGATGATGACAGCCCGGCTGAAGATCGATCGGTGCCCGATGATAAAGTTGCCCGGATGGCCTCAAATATTGCAGATATGATTTCTGAAATTAATCAGGGAGATGATGACGAATGAGTGATGAGATGGCAGCAGATGAAGAATTAACCCCTTTGTTTGTCCGGGATCAGCTGGATGAAATTCTTACCCAGGAAATCACTGCCCTGCTGGATGTGGATGAAACAACGGCAATGATGTCCTTTAACCTGGCCAGCATCTCCTGCATCACCCTCATTATCGAACGGGAGCGGGAAATCAAACACTATGCAGATTTCCCACCGGAAAGATATACCAGAGAAACCTTTGTCAGCGAACTGGTTGATATTGGCCTGGAAAAAGATGAATCCCTCATGGAAACCATCGATTCGGTGATGAAAAAAGGGTATATCAGCATGGATGAACATGGGCAGCTTAAGGCGGAAATGCCGGCGTTCATGATGGTTGGTTTTTTAGACAATATGTTTCCCGGAATGATGGGGATGAACCTTGTGGCGTTTGTCCTTCAGATGAACGACGAAGTCAATTCCGGTAGAAAAGACCTTGAAAAGGCAAAGAATAATTTTAAAGACACCTTGAAGAGCAGGGGGGTTTTAGTTTCAAAAGACCGTGCGGAACAGAAAGCGTCCGAGATCGTATCTGGAAAGGCAGCAGCAAACGCCCAGTCCAGAGAGATTTCCCAGAAATTGAAAAAAGACAACCTGAACCGTCTTTCCAAACTGATCAAAACCCGGCGCAAACGTACTCTGGAGTCTTCAGAGCGGTTGAAAGTCACGGATGTATTTGATAAGGGCCCTACAAAAGAAGAGATTGAGGCAGAAAAGAAAGCAGCGCAAAAAGCTGAGGAAGAAGCAGAAAGGCGGCTATTCTGGCCAGGGAGATGGCCCAGAAAGATGAGAAAATAAAAGAAGCGGAAGCGGCTGCCAAAGACGCTGCCCGTCGGCTGGAAGAGATTGAAAGACGGGAAATGGAGCTGTCAGAGGCCAGAAAAGACATTGAAAATGCCCGGCAGAAGGCAGAAGCGCTTGCAGAAAAAGAGGCCCAGATTGCAGAAAAAGAAGCACAGCTCAAGGCGCTGGAAGAACGATTAACACGGGAAGCAGAAGAGAAAACGGCACGAAAGGCGGATCAGCAGCGAAAGGAAGAAGAACAGGTCACAAGCGAAGCAGATATCGCCTCCAGGATTGCCGCTTTTGAAAATGAGCTTTCCATGCCGTGTCCGGTGTGTCAGACCGGTAAGGTGGTCACCCAGACAACGGAAAAGGGAAAATCGTTTTATTCGTGCAGTTCCCGGGACTGCCGCTTTGTTTCCTGGGATAAACCCTACCATTTTGAGTGCCCGCTTTGTAAAAATTCATTTCTGACAGAATTTGATGCCGGAAGCGACCAAAAGGGCCTTAAATGTCCGAGGGCTTCTTGCGCCTACACCCAGCCCAACCTGCTTGACCCCCGTCAAAACATGGCTGCAGCAGCTTCCGAAGCAGCGCCCCGAAAGAAGAAACGCATCGTCAGAAGAAAGAAGAAACGGTAATGGAACCATCTTTTTTAGATAAACAGCTTGAAAAAATCTATTCCAAAACGGTTTTGACCGGCTCCCGTCTTTCCAGAGAAGACGGGATTTGTCTTTATGAAACCCATGATCTGATCGGGCTTGGCAGAATTGCAGACGCTATCCGGCGCTCTTTGCACGGAGACAAGGCCTTTTATGTATATAACCAGCATTTGAACTATACCAATGTCTGCAAAAACCGATGCCGGTTTTGTGCCTATGCCAAAGATGGTGATGAATCCGGGGCCTATACCTGGAGCATTGAAGAGATTGAAAGAAAACTGCAGGAACGGCTGGACGAGCCGGTGAAGGAACTGCACATTGTTGGCGGCCTGAACCAGGGGTTGGATTTTCAGTATTTTATTGATCTGTTGAAAACTGTAAAAAAAGTCCGGCCGGATGCCACGATCAAAGCGTTTACCTGCGTGGAAATCGATTATCTGTCCAACCTGGCAGGATTGAGTATTCAGGAAACAATCGCGCAGCTCAAGAATGCCGGCCTTGAAATGATGCCCGGCGGCGGGGCAGAAGTTTTGAATTCACGCATCCATGAGCAATTGTTTCCCAAAAAAATTGATCACAGCCGGTGGCTTCAGATTATGCGGGCAGTACACCGCGCTGGCATCAAGACCAACGCCACCATGCTTTACGGTCATATTGAAACCATTGAAGAGCGGGTGGATCATTTGATTCAGCTGCGGGAACTTCAGGATGAAACCGGCGGGTTTTCCGCATTCATCCCCCTGGCATTCCACGCGGAAAACACGCAGCTGTCACACCTTCCACCAACAACGGCAATGGATGATTTAAAAGCTGTGGCAGTTGCCCGCCTGATGCTGGATAATTTTGACCACATCAAGGCGTACTGGGTCATGATCGGTGAAAAACTGGCCCAGGTGGCGTTGAATTTCGGGGCAGACGACCTGGACGGCACCATCATTGAAGAAAAAATCACCCACACTGCCGGCGCAACTTCTGCCAAAGGACTGACCCGGGAGCAGATGGAAGAAATGATTACGGCTGCCGGTTTTACACCCGTGCAGAGAGATTCGTTCTATCGTCCGGTATAGAGAATAAAAGAAAAAATATGGATACGATTCACCACATTATTGAAAAGGTTAACGGCCACCAGCGGATCAGCATTGAAGAAGGTCTCTGTCTGCTGCAGGAAGCGGATTTTTTAACCCTGGCAGAGCTGGCCAATCAAAAACGGTTCTGGTTTCATCCAGACCCGGTTGTCACCTACGTGGTTGACCGGAATATCAATTACACCAATATCTGTGTATCCGGATGCCGGTTCTGCGCATTTTATCAGTCACCAGGGCAGGGTAAGGGATATGTGCTTTCCCGAGCTGAACTGGCAGATAAAATTCAGGAAACCATTGATCTTGGCGGCACCCAGATTCTGCTGCAGGGCGGAATGAACCCGGACCTGGATCTGACCTATTATACAGATCTGCTGACATTTATCAAAAACCGGTTTGACATCCATGTCCACGGGTTTTCTCCGCCTGAGATCGGATTTATTGCCCAGAAAGCCGGAATGACCATTGAAAAAACCATTGAAGTGCTCAAAAAGGCCGGTCTGGACTCGATTCCCGGTGGCGGGGCTGAAATCCTCTGTGATGATATCCGTCAAAAGGTCTCTCCGAACAAGTGCAGTGCGGATCAATGGCTGGAAGTGATGCAAAAGGCACATCTTCAGGGCATGCGATCCTCTGCCACTATGATGTTCGGCCACCTTGAAACCCAGCGGCATATCTTTGAACACATGGATAAAATCCGAAGACTTCAGGATGAAACCCATGGATTCACCGCTTTTATCCCCTGGACCTTTCAGCCGAAAAACACCCGGATTTTTGTCACTCCCAAAACCAGCATGGAATATCTCAAGGTCCTTGCCATGAGCCGCCTGTTTCTTGATAATATTGAAAATATTCAGGCGTCATGGGTGACTCAGGGGGATAAAATTGCTCAGGTAGCTTTGTTTTTCGGCGCCAATGACATGGGCAGCACCATGATCGAAGAAAATGTTGTGGCATCTGCCGGTGTTGATTTCATGCTTCCCAGAGAGGCGTTGACCCGGTTGATCACCACTGCTGGATTCGAGCCCCGTCAGCGGGACTGCTATTATACGCTTTTATGACGGCGGACACGCGACATTCAGTGCTGGCAGACGCCCGTGGTGATCGACAGATACACCATGCCGGATGGGTTGTTGTTGATGTGGATACTGTGATCAAAGAAGGGTTTATTGAAGTTGAAGACCATGTGATTCAGGCCGTTCACACCCGGCGACCTTCAGGAACGATCGTGAATCATGGTCCGGGGGTGCTGATGCCGCCTCTGGTCAATGCTCACCTTCATCTGGAACTGTCTGCTTTAAAAGGCATGTTGCCGCTGGACAAAGGATTCAAAACCTGGGTAAGCCTTCTGCTGGAAAAGCGGGAAGCTCTGGGCAGAGCGTATTTAACCGAAAAAGCCCATCAGGCGGCGTTGACCATGCAGATGTCCGGGAATCTGTGTGTGGGAGATATTTCCACCCTGGGCATTACCGCTCCTGTTCTGGAAACGGTTGGCCTGTCCGGGGTATGCTTTCATGAGTATCTTGGCACGGACATTGGTGAACATGCTGTCTTTTCCGGTCCCAGGCTTTCGTGTTCCCTGGCCGGGCATGCTCCGCATTCAAGTTCGCCTGAACTGCTCAGAACCCTTAAGCTCGAGACCCGCCAGAACCATCTTCCCTTTTCAATTCATGTGGCAGAGTCTGCAGATGAAACCGTCTTTATCCGGGAAAAAAAAGGCCTGTGGGCTGACTTTCTCACGTTGCGGGGCATTGATTTTTCAGACTGGGACATTGGGGCAAAAACCCCGCTGGCATATGTTCACGGACTTGGCCTGCTGGATAAAGACACCATTGTGGTGCATGCCTTGAACATGGATGCGCAGGACATGGCGCTGCTTTCTCACGCCAAGGCGCAGGTGTGTCTCTGTCCCAGAAGCAATTTAAATCTGCATCAGAAACTGCCGGATATCAGCGGTATCATGGCCCTGGGGATTGAACCGGCCCTTGGAACGGACAGCCTTGCAAGCTGTAACTCGCTGGATATCCTGGATGAGATGCAGTTTGTCAGACACCATTTCCCACACCTGACAGACACCGCCATCTTTTTAATGGGAACAGTGAACGGTGCCCGGGCTCTGGGGATTGATCATTTCTGCGGGACCCTTGCCAGCGGCAACATGGCCCGGTTTTTATACCTGCCTGTCACGGCAGAACATCAGACAGACCTGTTCAGGAAAATGATCTGCGATGAATAATCCACACGTTCGTATCGGAAAAATCAGTTATATCAATGCATCTCCTGTCTATTACGGACTCGACCACGGCTTGAAGCCGGACTGGCTGGAGATGATCCCGGAGGTTCCTTCGGTCTTGAATCATCAGCTCAATACAGGTGTGATCAGCGTTTCCCCGATTTCTGCAGCGTTTTATGCCATGAATCATCAAAATCTGCTCCTGATGCCGGATCTGTCCATCTCCTGTCACGGCCCGGTCATGAGTGTGCTGCTGGCCAGCAATCATGCCATTGAAGATCTGGACAATAAAGTTGTCATGTTTTCCAGAGAGTCTGCATCTGCTGCAGCATTTTTAAAAATGATATTCCATCAAAAAAAGATTGCTCCGATATATCAGGTGGTGGATGTGAGTGATTTTAACCGTATCAGCCGCCGCGCTGACGCAGTGCTGGTGATCGGAGATGCTGCCCTGCAGCAGCCCTGGGACAGGCGTTTTACCTATTGCCTGGATCTTGGTCAGCTCTGGTATGAAATGACGCAGCTGCCGTTTGTGTTTGCGGTCTGGGCAGTGCGGCGGCCGTTTGCAAAAAAATATCCAGACCTTACCGCCAGTGTTCATCAACTGCTTTTGGCTTCAAAACGGCAGGGCTATGAGAATCTGGATCAGGTGATTTTTCAGGGGGCACAAAAACTGGGGCTTGAACAATCTGTTATTGCCCGATATTTTGACCGGCTTTATTGTGATCTGGATGACCTTAAAATAAAAGCCATGGCCCGGTTTTTCGATTCTCTCCACGAACAGGGCGTTCTGCCTGAAAAAGCCGGGATTGAATTTTTTACGGCTTGATGGTTACCTGGGAAGCTGAAAGGTGAATACGGTGCCATCTGTTTCTGAGGAAGAAAAGCACACCGAACCCTTTAAATAGGTTTCGCCGAAAAGTTTCATGGAATAGGTTCCAATCCCCCTTCCCAGGGTTGGTTTTGTGGTGAAATGTTTTTGAAAGATCCGCTTTTGCAATGCTGGCGGGATATACTGATGGTTCCGGACTTCCCAGACAATGCACTGCGCTGTCACACGAACGGTTAATTTGACTGGTTCGTTTCCTGAAGACGCTTCAAATGCGTTGATCAGCATATTTCCCAGCACACGGGTGAGCAGCATCAGATCGGTTTTAATCTTCAGTGCATCATCGTCCGGCCAGGTTTCAATCAGATTTTTGCGAAAAGAAGATTGATGGCCGTTAATGATCAGATGAAGCTCTTTTCGAATGTCGGAAAGACTGACGGTTGTAAATGTGGCAAAATAGCCTTCCTGCTTTTTCTGGGAAAATGTTTTCTGCAGTTGGACCTCACGGATGATACGCTCGATGCCTGCCTGGACTGCCTGGATTTCATCTGTTTTCGGAAGCATTCGGTCCATCAGCTGGATATTGCCGTATACAGAGGTGAGAACATTGTTGATATCGTGGAAGAAAACCCGTTCCAGATTTGCCCAGAAATGTTGCTGCGTGATGTCCTGAGCATAAATCAGTATCCAGCGGCTTTCATCCAGTGTGAGCGGAACCGCCTTGATCAAAAGAGAGATATCGTTGGGTTGTCCGTTTTTAGATGTTGAAAGCGCGCAGGTCAGCTCGCTTGTCTGGTTTTTTTCAATGGCAGCCATCATGGCAATGGCAGCACCGCAGGACGGGCAGTATTCAGTTGTGCCGCACCCGTTCGGTTTTTTGTCCGCATGAACGCAGTGAAGGCTTTCTCCCAGCCGGAATCCCAGAACCGCCTTGATATCTTTGAC
>JAABSK010000405.1 GCA_011390435.1 Desulfobacteraceae bacterium
AGCTGAAACCGGTGCTGCCCGCCGCCGGTATTAAACTGGGCATACTTCCGGGAATCGGGGCGGGACTTTATTCTTTGTGGGGACTTCCACCGGAGATCTATGTACCCGGGCTGATCCTGCTGGCCTCACCGTCTGCCACCATCAGTTATGTCATGGCTGTGGAAATGAACGGGGATGCGGATTTTGCCGTGACCGCCATCTCTTTGAGCACACTGCTGTCAGCGCTTACTTTTTCTTTGTGGCTTCACTTCATCTGAAGAACCTGCCGGCCGTGTTCTCTTTGAAAATGCATTTAAACGCGCGCTTCTGGATGTGGACCGGCTGGCGGCCAGACAGTTGATGGAACAAAGGGACCGGGATATGCGGCCCATACAATTTGCTGAAAAGGTATTTTTATGGATGACGGCCCTCCCAACTCCGGAGAACCGGTCATCAAAACCCATCAGGACATCAGAAACCTGACCGTGCCGGATGTCGAAAACACCCCATGTCTGACCCGGGTGCTGGCCGCCACCCGGGGGCTCAAGGACCTTGTCCGGGACCAGGTGCCCATCATCGGGGTGGTGATGTCGCCGTTTTCTCTGCCGGTTATGCAGATGGGGTTTGACATCGCTTGTCAGACCCTGGCGCAAATCAACCCATCGCCACCCACATGGCCTCGGGCCGGTGTCTGCCCATTCTCGAGGATATCGCAGAAACGGGCACCGCCGCAGTTGGGGTCAGCTGCCTGGAGGATATCCGTGCCGTCAAAGCGGCCTGCAAAAACAAACTGACCGTGATCGACAATCTGAACGGCATTGAAATGCGGCGGTGGTCTGATGAAGAGGCGGAAAACCATGTCAAAGATCTCATTGCCGAGGCCGGTCCCGGCGGCGGGTTTATCCTGTCAGACAACCATGGTGAAATTCCAATATTCTTCAGGTGTTTGACTTACTTTTTTTTCCCCGATCCTTGTTTTATGCGGCCCTGAACCGTGACCGGCAGGTGGTGCAAATCTATTCGCTGTCGCCGTTGAAAGAAGCAGAACCCACCATTCAGGCCCGGTTGTCCGGTTTCAGCCGCAAAGGCCTGGACAGACTCGGGCAGCGGATTTCAAATAATGATCCGTTATAATGACAAGGATCTGGGAGTTCTTGGAATTGATGATGTCAAGTTTCCTGAACAAAAGGGACGGTATCTGAGCTTGGATCTTTCCATCACCGAGGTCTGCGGCCTGGCAATTGAAAATGCCAAGCGGTATCAGAGCATCCGGGATGACAAGGGATACTGGAATCAGGTGGAAGCCTATATCCAGAAGCACTCGGATGCGAAATTCAGCCACGGCATCTGCCAGGACTGCATGCAATTGTATTATGCGGATTATATTCCAAAAAAGAAGGAATAACCCGCATCATATCAGGTGTGACAAATAAATTTTCCTTGACAGGGCCTGATTTTCTGTCCTAGTATGCAGGATTGGGGTTGACAGGCAGGCGAATATCGCCTGCGGTGACATTTAAAATTTGTGAAGGAGATTCAAACGATGAAAAAAAAGATTCACCGAAGTATTGCTGTGCTGTGCATGCTGGCGTTGGCCGGATCTGCCGTTCTGCCGCAGACCGCCTTTGCCGCAGACCTGCCTGAATTGAACCTGAAGGTGTCCCAGGCCATGATGCCCAAGACCAGTCTGACCCACCAGCTGATCGAAGAGTTTGCCGCCAATGTGACCGAACGGACCGACGGCAAAGTCACCTTCAAGATTTTTGGACCTGAGATCGGGGACTGGACCGAGCTGGAGCGCATGACCAAACGCGGGGCCGTGGACATGCAGTTCAACGCATTCGACACCGGTCTGGATGCCCGGTGGAACTTTTTCACCCTGCCATTCATGGTGTCCAACTGGGATCAGGTGAGAAAGGTGTTCAGCAAGGGTGGTATTATCACGGAACTGGGCGAAAAATGGGCCGAAGAAAAAGGCCTGTACTACCTGGGCCCCTGGCTGAACAACCTGGCCAGCTTAGGCATGCAGAAAAAAGTGGTGACCACGGAAGCTGAAGCCAAGGGCTTGAAAATCCGGGTGCCGCCCATCGACACCTACCGCTGCTTTGTGGATAAGATGGGATTCTCTCCAGTGACCATTCCCTGGGCCGAAGCCCCGACCGCAGTGGCCACGGGCCTGGTGGACGGATGGGTGGGTTCCGGTGCCGTGTATATGTATGACCTGTTCCGGGATGTGGCCAAAGTCATGGTCGTGACCTATGACAGCCCGGAAACCTGGCATGTCACATACAATTTGAAAAAATGGCAGACACTGCCGGAAGAATATCAGGTCATTATTACCGAGGAAGTGGAAAAAGTCATCGACAAACACCTGGATCTGGTGGAAAAAGAAGAGATGGACAACCAGGCCAAACTGATCGAGGCCGGTTGGCAGATCGTGGTTCCCACAGACGAGGAAATGGCGGCATGGAAAGAAAGCTGCCTGGAATGCTGGGACACTTATGAAGAGATCGTAGGCAAGGAAAATATCGAAAAACTGCTGGAAGAAGTCAACCAGTAGTCCAGGACACGAGTTGTTTCTGCTGCCGCCCGCAACTGGTTTTCGGGCGGCAGCGTTTTTTTTAACGGTACCTGTATGAGATCCAAAAATGACACATGATACCCTGAACGCCTCCAATCCCATTCACCGGGCCGGGCTGATCCTGGTCCGGATTCAACGGTTTTTTCTGTTTTATTTGTTTTTAGTGCTGGTGGTGGCCATGCTTTTTGAGCTGCTGGTCCGGTTTTTTCTGAAACAGTCCATTTTCGGGCTGTCGGATTTCATCGGATTTGCATCGGTGTGGCTGTATGCCATTGGTGCGGCCCTGGCTTCCTATGACCGCACCCATATCAAGGCGGAATTCGTGAACGTGTTCGCCAAATCTTCCCGGGTCAGAAATATGTGCCGGCTGGTGAGTGCCCTGGTTTC
>JAABSK010000406.1:0-2635 GCA_011390435.1 Desulfobacteraceae bacterium
ACAGATCTGGTACAACAAGCTTATAACAGACACATGCAGCATCAGGATCATCAGGGTGAGAAACGTTGATTCAGGGCTGAGAAAAAGAGGAAAAAACGCTATAAAGAACATGATAACCTTGGGGTTGGTCAGACTAACCGCCAGGGCCTGCCGGAAATAAATCCAGGTTTTCTGCGGCACAGCCACTGCTTCGCTCGCTTCTTTCACAGATGCAGCCAGCAGCTTGATCCCCAGCCAGCAAAGATATGCGGCCCCGGCCCACTGGGCACCGGCCAGGATACCCGGGAAGGCACCCAGAATGGTGGCCAGCCCCAGCACAGCGGCACACATGTATATAAGGTCTCCTGACAAGGTGCCGAAAACCGCTTTCATGCCTCCTCCCATGCCGTTCCGGGCAGTGGCATTCAAAATGCTGATGGTTCCTGCACCAGGAATAAGCTGAAAAACAACTACCGCTGCAATAAAGCTGCCGTAATTCTGAATTTCAAACATAATTTTCTCCTGATTCATAAATGTTTGATCTTTTTTTTGTCTTTTTTATGATAGATATCAAAAAAGATCACGCTGTTGTTGGGGATGGGGCCGCAGTGCAACCGCCGATTTTCCTTGAGACACCTGGCACACCAGTAATAAATGATACGGTAATCGCGCCTTCCCACATATTTTTTGAGCCTGCCATGGTATATGCCCTTCATTTTTCCGTCTGCACCGGATGGATCGATCAGCAGACGGTCAATGGTTTTTCTGATGCGCTGATACCCTTTGGGATCGGTTTTTTGTACCTGCACCAGTTTACTGGAAAACAGCTCAGTGGGATAATATTGATGATTCACAGTAATGACTGAAGCATACCTTTTATTCATAACATTCCGTCTTTCATACAACCAGAAACCATCCGGACAATATCAGCAAAGAAGCTATGGTCACGGGAATACCCACAGCTGTATGCTGTAAAAAAGAAATTCTTATTCCATGGACTTTGGCCTGTTCCACCACGATGACGGTGGCAATGCTGCCTAACAGAAACAGGTTGCCGGCAAAGGTGCTGGAGACGGCCAAAGTATACCACTGAATTTGATTCGATGGATCTAGAAAAGAGATCAACAGCATGGCTGCCGGCACATTGCTGAACAGGTTGCTCAACAGGGCGGATATCCCGGTCAAAACCGGCAGGCTGGTCAGATGCAAACCCATGTCCGCCAGGCTCACCATCAGTACATCCAGGTACCCGCTTTCAGATATCCCGTGGATGATGATGAACAGGGCGCAGAACAACGTGATCAAATGCCAGTCCACCAATTTCGTGATGTCCCGGGTTTTCATTCTACGGGAGCACAGCAGCACCCCGGCGATGCCGATGGCGGAATATTCTCTGGGTATCGACGTCAGAAACAATATCATCAGCACCCCCACCGCCAGCACCCCTTTGGATGTCTGCCACGGATCAAAAGGCTGCCCCGGTTCTTCCCGGCCTTCCTGCCCTTCCCTGTTTTCCAGGTGGCAAAACCCTCCCCTGTATATCCACAATATGATCCCATACCCGGCACACAAGGACAGCAACGAGGGCGGAGTGCACCAGAAAAAAAAATGTGCAAAATCCAGATGCCCGGTCTGGCCGATGAGCATGTTCTGGGGGTTGCCGATGATGGTGGCGGCAGACCCGATATTGCTGGAAACCGCCAGACCGATGAGAAACGGCAGTGGGTTCAGCCCGGCTTTCAAAAGCGATACCGACAGTACCGGTGTCAATGCAAAGCACACGATATCATTAGCCAGCAGTGCGGACAGCACCGCACTCACCCCCATAGTGATACCCAAAAAAAACCTGGGGTGTTTATAAAAGGGCACAATTGTAAATGCTACCCAGGTATAGAAACCACCCAGACGTAGCTGGGCGGAAAGTATCATCAACGAGTACAGCAAAAGGATCGTGGGCAGGTCAATAGCACCCACGGCCCCTTCCAGGGTCACCACCCCAAACACCACCATGGCAATGGCGCCGAGGAGGGCCACGCCTACCCGGTCGATAACCAGTCCAGGAATTTTGCCCAAAGCGATGCCCAGGTAGGCCAGACTGAAAATGACAACTGCTAACATACTGACACCCGGTCATCTCCTGTAACGTGGTATGGGATATCGTTCATACAGCATCACAAATTCAAAATGGTATAACAATTATAGCGCCCCTGGTATTATGTCAAGACACAAATAAAAGACTTTCAGGACCATCGCATATAACCGGTCTTATTCGGTTGACCGCTGTCTGACCGGCGTTGGCCTGAATCTATACTGAAACCTGTGGATCTCAGGACGGCAGGAAGGCACCACCAGGTTCGGGATACATGCCAGATAACTCCATGATCTTACCGAAAAAGTCCATAAATTCTTACTTGAAAATGGGTGAATTCCCCCATTGACCCAGCAAAAAAATCTGCATACATTGATGATTAAATATCACTAAGGTGAAGATTTACGTCACTATTTTACCATCTAAAGCGTTGGAGATCATTATGAAACTTACCAGTTCCGCATTCGTTAAGGGAGAAAAAATTCCCGCCATCTACACTTGCGACGGAGACAATGTGAATCCACCCCTGGAGATCACCGGAGTACCCCATGATGCCAGAAGCCTGGT
>JAABSK010000406.1:2645-2931 GCA_011390435.1 Desulfobacteraceae bacterium
TCGTATTCAATATACCACCTGACACCCGCATGATTGAAGAAAACAGCGAGCCGTCAGGCACGCCGGGCATAGGCACCAATGGCAAGACAGGGTATTTCGGGCCCTGTCCTCCAGACAGAGAGCACCGGTATTTTTTCAAACTGTTCGCCCTTGATACACAGCTGGATTTGCCAAAAAAAAGCACCAAGGCAGATGTGGAAAAAGAAATGGCCGGTCATGTGCTATTCCATTGCGAACTGATGGGCACATATGAAAGAATATAATGCATATCTGCATGTTCACCAAT
>JAABSK010000407.1 GCA_011390435.1 Desulfobacteraceae bacterium
ATGGCCGAACCGTTTTGTTCCCAACTCTTCAACAAGTTCCTGAAGATTCTGCGCCCGGGTGCCAAGATGCGCATTGATTTCCTGCCAGGCAGATGGGCTCGGCCCTTTTATCTGCTCAGGGCGGTCACAATAGGCGAGCTTTTCATCATAAGACATCCGGTTGAATACTTTTTTCAGCACAGCCTCTTTTTTTTCAACACTCAATCCTGTGTACCAGGTTCGTTTCTGATTCCCTTTATCGTCGGTGAGCAGTTCCTGCCACTCGGATTTTGAAAGAAACGCCTGCAGAGTTTTAACCGGAATGGATTTGGATTTTCTCTGCCAAAGTCCTTCATCATCCATGGTAAGAATTTTCAAAAAAATGTCCCGGTCTTTTTCAGGTTTTTCTGATATTGGCATGAGCATGCCGATGATGGCGGCCCGGATCAGGATCAGGGGTTTTCGTCCCCACCACTTGCCAAGGCCGGTCAGTGTTTGACTATAGTTGGCCTTTCTTTCTTTATAGCTCTCCTTTGACACCTTGGAGACGGGGAACTGTTCTTCAATAAACATCTGATCGTTCATCAATCATCCTTATAATTATTTAAAAATTATCATTAAACAATGAGAGCTGAAATCCCTGTCTTTTTTTCAGCAGGGCCTGGTCGGAAATTGGATTTTCAGTCAAGGCAAACCGGATGGCTTTTCTCCAGCCTTTGTTTTGATCATTTGTAGCATGTCCTGTGGAGGCATTGGTCATGGTATAGAGCCACCATCGTTCCTCCGGGACCAGCCCCAGCCAGTTCCTGACCCCTGTGCTGATCAGGGCCGGGTCACAGTTTTCAATGGCCCATGCCAGTAATACCAGTTCTTTGCCCAGGGTTCTTTCCAGAAAAACCTGGCCTCTTTTTTTCCAGGCCGCGGTTTTCATTCCCTGTTCCCTGAGTCTCCGGTTGAATTCCGCCCGGGTTTCGTCTGCAATCTCATCCCACCGGAACTGTTCCAGCAATACCTTGATCTGGGCGTTTTCATTGCTCAGAGAGGTGTATATTCCATCGCCGTTTACCGGCTTTTGCAGCTCAAAATGCTCGGAAATGGTCACATGGGCGGTTTTGGATCTGGATGCCGGTACGGTTACAAGAAAATAATGTTCCGTCAGCTCCGGATTGAATCCGAAATCCCAGATGGTTGGCTTTTTTTTGGGCATTAGTTGCTTTTCTTCCTGTTATATACGTTATGAAAAATCATGTTACTGGTTTACTTCTCCCAGAGAAAGGGTGGATTTGGCATCGGCGATCCAGTCCAGCAATTGCTGCCCTTTGGCAAATTCAATCTGTTCAACACTTAAAAAAATCTGGCTGCCGTCCATGACAGACTGGAGTTGTTTGACGACCTGTCCGAAATCATCTCCCTCTATTCCGGACTTGCCGGAATGGGTATAGCTGATTTCCTGGTCATCTGTATTGGAAAAGATATCTATGGTAACCTCATATGCTATGCCCTGATATTTCTTCAACCGCTCCATAAATTCATGGGCCTCTCTGGCTGTCAGCTTGCTGTGCCTTTTTTTCCAGATGGTTTTTGCGGCCGGGTCCACTTTGACGATTCTTTCCTTGTAATCACTGACGTTTATTTTTTCCTGTACCGATGAAACCCCTTTTCGCTGGGCAATGGCCAGAATAAACGGGCTTGAATCAGGGGCCTTGAAGGGTGAGTTATAGACAGCCCCCATTGTCTTCGGGTCTGAACCGTCAGTGGTATATTTAATGTCTGCATTGGGGCTGGCCGCCAATTCCACCATCCAGTCATTCCCCTGCTGATAAACCCTGTGTTTAAGGGTGATGGTATTGACCCATTCTTCAACAGCACCTTTCTGATGTTTTCCAGTTGAATCAACACAGAGAAATTTATATTTGAGTTCACAGACTTTAAAATTATTGAACGAGTCCACTTTCATGGAAGATGTAGTGGGTTCTGAATCACCGGTTTCATAATAGACCACGTCCCCATGCACGGGCGTGATTTTAAGAACGGCTTCACCTGTGGTATCATTTCTTGAAAGCCGCTGAATTCTTATCGCGGTATCCGGTGGCGGAAACGGTCCTTTGTTGATGATGCCGCCTTCATCCTGCCAAATATTCTGGTTTAAAGCGGTTGTTTTAAGCGTTTCCAGAGCGTCCATGCGATGAAACTGCCAGGTGGTGAGGGTGGCGGCCCGGCGTTTGACTTCCGACCATTGGGTTCTTTGCTGGTTTCCAAAAAGGCGGGCTTCACATTTTTTCCTGAAGGTATCGCTGCTGATATCACTGGTAAATTTTTGAACTTTTTCCAGCGTGCCCCGGATTAATGCTTCACCGTCAAATTGATTGTCGCTGAATTGAATCCTGCAGTCGGTGGTTCTGAATCCGTTTGCAGATGGATAAACCAGGGTGGTAAACGCTTCCTGGATGGCACTTCTGAGGCTTAGCATTATCTTATCATGACTGATTCTGGCCTGCTGACGCTGTGGATCTTTCTCGGAAAGCTTTTCAGAGTCAAAGTCATTGATAATGGATTGTATGGCCCGGTACTGAGCTGCCTGTTCAATTACCCTGTCCAGAATGTTTTCATGGCTGCCCGTTAAAAACAACACCCTGTTTTTATATTCAATGTCATTTGCAAACTTATCCCAGTCCCGGTTCAATCTTGAATTGCCGGAAGCCCCTGCAGAAGGTTCCACCAGAATCAATATGATTTTATCGACTTCAATGCTGACCTCATCTATGGCAGGCAAGAGCGCGATCTTCTGGTAACAGTCTTTTAACTGGGGAGAAAACAGGGATGCCAAGTATAACCGCAATTCTTTCAGGCAGGATTGACGGTTGTAGGATGATGCCATGGAGTGCAGTTTAGCCGCCAGGTTCTGGGTGTTTTTATAAAATAATCGCCCGTCTGAACTGGTATGAAGATA
>JAABSK010000408.1 GCA_011390435.1 Desulfobacteraceae bacterium
CTGATTATGTGAAAGAAAAAACCAACGGCGAAATCGACATTGCCACTTTCCCGGCAGGCCAGCTGGGCGGGGAACGCTCCATGGCTGAGCAAGTCCAGGCCGGCACCCTGCAGATCGCAGCCCTTACCACAGCAGTACTCCAGAACTTTGTGCCCCAGTGCGCCATTCTGGACATGCCCTTTATTTTCCCGGACCGCAAAACCGCATATGCCACCCTGGATGACCCGGAAGTCCAGGAAAAGATCTTTTCCTTTTTCCCCAAAAAAGGATTCATCGCCATCGGTTGGACGGAAAACGAAATCCGGGATTTCACCAACAACAAGCGCCCTGTGCGCACCCCTGATGATGTCAAGGGCCTTAAGGTCCGAGTCATGAACTCTCCGGCCTACTTGGACACCTTCAAGCAGCTGGGGGCTTCCCCTGTTGCCATTCCCTTTCCTGAAACCTACAATGCCCTGCAGACAGGGGTCATTGATGCTCAAGAGAACCCCATCCTCACTTCCATTCTCATGAAATTTACTGAAGTCACCAAATATGTAACACGCACCCAGCACTGTCTCACAGAATGCATCATCGTGGTATCCATGGACTACTGGGAAAGCCTGACTCAAGAACAGCAAAATATTTTCCGGGAAGCCGCCAAACTTTGCATCGACACCAACCGCGCCGTGAACGCGTCACTGCATGAATCATTGCCCAAAATAAACATGTCAATTGAAGAATATGCCAAGGCCAATGACATTGAAATCATCAACCTGACCCCGGAAGAACGCGAAGTGTTCCGCGTGGCCATGACCCCGGTGTGGGACAAATACCGCGAAAAAATAGGTGATGATCTGTTTGATTTTGTCCTGGACAAAATTGCAGCACACAAACAATAAAACCGGCCGTTACCGACAGCCTTAACCGCCGGCACTGCTGCCCAACATTTAAACAGAGCGGCTGAAACCTTTTTTTCAGCCGCTCTTTCAGGAGGCCCTGCCTTGCACCGATTTTTCAGCATTATCAACCGCGTGGAAAACATCACCCTGGTGTGGACCATCCTGGCTCTGGCACTCATCGGGTTTATCCAGGTGATCGCCCGGTATATGTTTAACTATTCTTTTACCTGGTTTGAGGAGCTCGGCCGTTACCTGGGGGTTTTTGTAGCGTTTTTAGGGGCATCCATCGGGGTGCGCACCGGTAGCCATTTTACCATGGATCTCGTGGTGTCCCATATGGACAGACCCTGGCAGGGCATGGTCCGGGCACTCACCAACTGTCTATCAGCCGGTTTTTTTTTTATTGTGGCATATCATTCCTGGAAAATAGTTCTGCGCATGCACGGGTATGAAACCACCTCCCCCACCATGCAGATCCCCATGTTTATCGCCTATCTTCCCATACCGGTGTTTTCCGTGATCATTGGGATCAGATTCCTTTTACAGGCATTCAAGCAGGGTCTGAAAGAGGCGAACCCATGATACTGACCATCTGCATCTGCTTTGCCGTACTCCTGTTTTTAGGCGTACCCATTGCCGTGATATTGGGAGTGACCACACTGGTATCCCTGGTGTTTTATTCCTCCACGCCGTTGACCATCATCACCCAGCAGCTGTTCAATGCTCTGGACCAGTTTGTGCTCCTGGCCATTCCTTTTTTCATTCTGGCCGGTGCCGTCATGACCAGAGGCGGTATTGCCAGACGACTCATCGCCTTTGTCAACGCCATGGTGGGGTGGTTTCCCGGAGGTCTTGCCATGGCCGGGATCCTGGCCTGCATCTTTTTCGCTGCCATCTCTGGATCTTCTCCTGCCACGGTGGTGGCCATTGGATCCATCATGATTCCGGCACTCATCAAGGCCGGGTATGGAGAAAAATTTTCCCTGGGCCTAATCACGGTGTCCGGTTCTCTGGGCATTGTGATTCCGCCCTCTATACCCATGATTCTCTACTGCCTTGTCATGAATGTATCGGTGTCGGAAATCTTTATGGCCGGGGTGATGCCCGGGCTGCTCATTGGGTTCGCCCTGATGGTGTATACCTTTTTTGTAGCAAAGAAACACAACTGGCGCATTGAACACAAAGCATCACTTTCCCGGCTGATACAAACAGGCCGCGAAGGAATTTGGGCCTTGCTTTTACCCTTTATCGTTCTTGGGGGAATTTATTCTGGTGTATTCACCCCCACAGAAGCGGCTGCCGTGTCGGTGGTCTATGCCCTGTTTGTGGAAATGGTCATCTACCGGGAATTTGGCATCAAAGACCTGACAGGCGTATGTCAGGAGGCGGCTGTGCTGTCCGCCTGCCTTCTGTTTATTTTATCCTGTGCCATGACCTTTATTTGGCTGCTCACAGCCGAGCAGGTCCCCCACCAGCTGGCAGATATCATCTTCCAGTATATTGACAGCCCCTGGATGTTTCTACTCACAGTGAATATCTTGTTCCTGATCCTGGGATGCTTCATGGATGATGTATCTGCCATGCTCATTCTGGCACCATTGTTTTTAGAAACCCTGAACCGGTACGGCATCGATCTGGTGCATTTCGGCATTGTCATGGTCCTCAACATCCAAATGGGCATGCTCACCCCGCCCTTCGGCCTGAACCTTTTTGTGGCCTCGGGCATCACCAGAGAACCCATCATCAAAATCGCAAGGGGCGTTGCACCTTTTCTGGTCATCATGCTGGCCTGCCTGATGCTGGTTACCTACATCCCCTGGATTTCCCTGGCCCTGCCCAACTGGATACTGAAATAGATTCCCGCTTAAAAGGAGACTGCATGATATCACCGGACCTGAAAAAACAGTTTTTGGCCATTGTGGGCCCTGCCCGGTGGTTGGACCAGAAAGAACATCTCGTCTGCTATTCTTATGACGCGTTTGTAGAAGAGTCCATACCAGATGCCGTGATTTTTCCTGAAACCACCGAAGAGGTGTCACAGATCC
>JAABSK010000409.1 GCA_011390435.1 Desulfobacteraceae bacterium
TTGTGGACGAGATGTAAAAGATGCCGGATGGAAATGATCCCGACCAATAAAATAAAAAGAGCAATACTAACCTTTGCCACAGAGACGGTATGCTGGTCAACCACCCATATTTCAAAGGTCCAGATATTTTTAAGGGTTTGACCGAATCCTGAAAAACGATCTTTCACAGAAATGGAATCGACTTTTTTTTCCAACTGGGAGAAAAGATTTTTCTCAATCTGGTCTGTGGCAATTATGATGGATAGAAATTCCAACCGTTTTTCTGCCTGCTTTCGCAGTGCTGTCATCTCAATCAATAAATGCTTTTTGATGGATGGTGGTACACCTGCCTCCCCTATCAGATTATCAATGGCAGATATCTGATTCTGCAGAGTGATAAGATAATTCTGCTGCACCTGAAGGGTCTGGTTCAAACCGATCGTATTTTTTTTTGTCCTCTCCTTGATCGTTTTTTCCTGTTCAGGGGAAAGCGTTCCTTTTACAATGGCATACCGTTGCTGCCAGATTGTTTTCTGCCGGTTCAGCAATACCAGGGAATACTGTTTCGTCTCCAGTACGGCAATATATGTTTTTCTCCATTCATCCTTAGCCTTTAAAACAGCCTGGGTAAAGCTGCGATCCTTCTCAAGGGTCGCTGTATCCTGGTTTGTATGAACCTTGATCAATTCTTTTTCAACTGATTTCTGTTCAATTTTAAGCCTGTTGATTTCATTCTGAATTTCGTTTTCTTTGTTTTGGATGGCATCCAGTTGGCGGTTCAGATCCTCGACGTCATTATGGATATTCGATCCTACAAAGGATTCCTGATCCTTTGATATGGTTATCCTGACGGTGGCTGTATTGTTTTCCAGTTCATACCGCTTCATTTCAATCCCCATGGCACGAATTACTATACCCAGAGACCGGATGGACATTTCCAGGATTTCGAACTCCAGAGAGCCCTGGGCACTTTGATTTTCTGAATTTCCCCTTAGTTCTTCCCTCAACTGCCGAATTTCCTTTTCTTTTTGCGACAATTGCTTTTGATGATCCTCCATGCTGGTTTTCAAGGATTCAATGGCGAATTCAATATTTTTTTTATTCATTACAGCGGTGGACAATTCCGTGAGGATGGCATCATGAAAGGTCAGAGAATAAGGGGGTTTTGTTATCATCCCCTTTGTGCGGTAGTCTTCATCACTCTGGTTTGTAGTCTGCTGTTCTTTTTTTACTTTTTCCAGATTAAGAAGGGCGTTTCTCAGCCTGATATAAGCAAAACTCAAATCGTTCAAACCCTGTATCTTTTTTGTAATCTGTTCGGTTGTCACCCCAAGTTCGCTGGCCAGTTTGTCCAATTGCGAAGATTTGATTTTATTAATGGTAATGTCAAGGGAATGGAGGGTTTTATCTATGGAGTCAGTGGATTCAACGGATAAATCTTTTCCAGGGCTTAACTTTTGTATTTTTTGATTGTCGGTTGCAAAACACGGAAATATCCGGAAAACCATGACCATCGTGAAAAGGACAAAAGAAAAGCAAAAGAATCTGTATGGGTTTAATGGCAATCTGATAAAAGCAGTTTTCAGCACGCTGTTATTCTCCAGCTAAAGGTATCCCGGTTTTTTTGTGGTTTTAGTTTTGTCTGACCGGAACGATGACAATTTCAACACGCCGGTTCATGGCATGATCCGATGATATGGGGCGGGTTTCACCATACCCGACGGCCTGTATCCGCCGGGGAGAGACCCCGTTGTATATCAACTCATTTTTTACGGCGTCGGCTCTATTTTCAGAAAGCCTTTGATTATAATCCGGTGTGCCTCTGGTATCCGTATGCCCGCCAACTTCTATAACGGTTTGGGGATACCGGTTCAGTACATCGGCTATCCGCTGAAGCTCCGGATAGGCTCCCGGTTTGAGTTCATATGAATCATATTCAAAAAAAGCTTCCCCCTTGAAGGTCGCCCGTAAAACATCCTGCTCTCTCCTGATGCTGGCCGATTCCGAGACTTCAATGGCCCTTCTCAGGTCCTCTTCCTGAAGATCCATGTACCGGCCAATCTGGTTACCGGCGATACCGCCGATGGCAGCGCCGATTCCAGCGCCGATCAGGGTAGATTCCGTATTTCTGCCGATGACCTGGCCGAGAATCGCTCCCACTGCGGCACCGCTGCCCGCTCCAATGGCCGTTCCACGCTCCTGGCGGCTCTGCATGGTCGTACAGGAACCCATCAGGATTAACATCAACAATAGCAGGACAATCCGATTGAATCTGTTCAACATTTTCATTCTCCTCGTTTCAGTGTCAAAGTATCAGTAAAAAAACAACTTCAATTCTAATAGACACCGTTTATTTCTATAAGTTCATTTTTTTTTTAAATCACTCAGCCAAAGCAATTTACTTTGATCCGGTACATGGTATACTCCGTTAAAAAATAATTTAGTACAAAAGGGTTCAACACTCAGGGTATTTAAAAAATGGCTGCTGCTTATGAACAGAAGATCCGGGATAAACTGATCAGCTGGTATCGGATCAACAAACGGAACCTGCCGTGGAGAAATATAAAAGATCCTTATCAGATATGGGTATCCGAAGTCATGCTCCAGCAGACCCAGGTTAAAACAGTTATTCCCTATTATCTGGACTTTATTGACAGGTTTCCCTCGATCCGGGACCTGGCGCGGGCGAATCTGGATCAGGTGCTTAAAAAATGGGAGGGATTGGGATACTATGCCCGGGCCCGGAATTTTCATTCGGCCGCTGTCCGGGTTGTGGATGAATTCAATGGACAGATACCGGATTGTTTTAATGTGTTCAAAGGATTGCCCGGGGTGGGAGATTATATTGCTTCGGCCGTCATGAGCATTGCCTTCGGGCTGTCCCATGCAGTGGTGGACGGCAATGTCAAGCGTGTATTATCCCGT